>NZ_JBNKWF010000020.1:0-58340 GCF_050299635.1 Altererythrobacter sp. | reverse complement strand
TGCATGCTCCGGCGTCAGGCCGGTAGCATCGACCAGAGCACTTTCGGGTACACAGACAAACTCGGTCATGGCACCATCCTGATGCACGCCAAGTACGGAGATGTTCCGGCAGCAATTCGGCTTTCCGCGCCGACACGCCCGGCAACGACCACAAGCGATATAGGGGTTAACCGTTACCAATTGACCGATGCGGAAGGCCGAGCCTTCGCCAATTGAGGCGACCGTTCCGGAAATCTCGTGCCCCATCACCCGTGGATAGGTAAGGAAGGGCTGGGTTCCAGAGTAGATGTGGTAATCGGTCCCGCACAGGCCGACCCGCTCGACTTTAAGCAAGGCCTCCCCAGGGCCGGCAACGGGCATCTCGCGCTCCACGGTCGACAAGGCGCAAGGCGCATCGCACAAAATTGCCTTCAATTACCTCACCCCGTCGTGGCAATGCCTAATCCCTTTTCATATATAGTTTCGTACTTTCTTTTATGCAATATTCCTGACCGCCGATCCGGGTGCTGCAGTAAACTGCCAAGACAGCTAATCGAATATGTAGCTTGGGCGCCCCTAGGCAGAGACGTTGCTTGAGATGCTCGGCCATGGCGAAGCTCCGGGCACGCCGTTGCATGACGGTATTAATCGCCATTGCAATTGCCGGAGAATTTGACAAAACGCGGGCGTGGGTGGCGAAACGGACGCCAGTGAGGGGAACCGAAAATGCCGCGATCAGAACTCAAGCGGGCCTATGCGGCTCCCGCGGTCGAAAAGGCCTTTGAGGTAATCGAATACCTGGCCGCCCACCCTAAGGGGGCTCTAATTAGTGAAATTGCGGCTGACCTCGGGCGAACGGTAGGCGAGCTGTTCCGAATTGTCGTGGTGATGGAAAACCTCGGCTATCTGCGCAAGTCCCGCACAACCGACCGCTACACGGTCACCTACAAGCTCCTCGATGTCGCCTTCCGCGCAACGCCTTCGCAAGATCTTGTCCGTGCTGCTCTCCCCGAAATGCAGGCACTGGCGCTCGAGACGGGTCAATCCTGCCATCTGGTCGTACCAAGCAAGGGACACGGGATGGTCGTCGCTCGCGAGGAACAACCGGGCACGCGCGGCTTTTCCCTGAAAGTTGGCGCACGGGTCGATATCATCAACAGCTGTTCGGGTCAGGTTATCCTGGCCTTCTCCGATCCCATGCGGGTGGAACGGATCGTTGGCGAAGCCGAAGAAGAAGGAAGCCAGAAGGTCGATCTGGAGTGGCTGAACAAGAGGTCGGAGGCAATTCGCAAGGCAGGCTTCGACCGCCGGAAGAGCCCAATAACTTATGGCGTGACCGATATCAGTTTTCCCGTTTTCGGTTTCAAGCAGGACGTGCAGGCCGCCCTGACCATCCCCTTCATGTCCATGATCGACGGTTCGCAAAAGGTCGAGTTGGACGAGGCATGCGAAATCCTGCGCCGCACAACCGAGCGAATTTCAGACCGGCTAGGTTATCAGGCCTGACACCCGTCTCACAGCAGTTCGGCTGCAATCGTCAGTCGCAGTCGACGACCACCTGACGCTGGACACCAAGCCCGGCGATTCCCAATTCAACCACATCGCCCGGCACAAGAAAGCGCGGTGGGTTTAGACCCATTCCAACCCCGGCCGGCGTCCCGGTGGTGATCACATCGCCCGACTGCAAGCTCATGAACTGCGAGACATAGCTGACGATCGCAGCGCAATCGAAGATCATATTGGCACTGGTACCATCCTGGTACCGGGTTCCGTTGACCTCCAGCCACATATCAAGGTTGCCGGGATTGCCGACTTCGTCTGCAGTGACCAGCCAGGGACCGATCGGACCAAAGCTGTCGCAACCTTTGCCCTTGTCCCATGACCCGCCGCGTTCCAGCTGGAACTCGCGCTCGGACACATCGTTGCAAATACAGTACCCGGCAATCGCGGAACGCGCCGTTTCGACATCGGCGTAGGATATCGGCGAACCGATCACCAGGGCCAGTTCGACCTCCCAATCCAGTTTGGTGCTACCACGCGGCCGAATGATCGGATCGTTCGGACCGCTGACAGCGCTCGTTGCCTTGGTGAACATGATCGGCTCGCTGGGCGGAGTCGCGCCTGTTTCGGCTGCGTGATCGGTGAAGTTGAGCCCGATGCACAGGAACTTGCCGATGTTCCCGACGCAAGGGCCAAGGCGCGGGTCACCTTCAACCAGCGGCAGTTTCGACGGATCGAGTTCGGCCAGCCTGGCAAGACTTGATGGAGAAAGCACCGCCCCATCGATATCTTCGATCACGCCGGAAAGGTCGCGGATCCGGCCATCTGCGTCCAGCAGCCCCGGTCGTTCCGCGCCGCGATCCCCAAAGCGAAGCAATTTCATTCAATGTCCTTCCGCAAGTGTTCAGCCAGCATGAAGATGCACTCGGCTGGTTGCCATTTCACGCCTTCAGCAGCGGATGGAACGGGTTTCTGGAACCGGTCCATCTGCGCTTCCCAGGCCTGCGATTCCGCACTCCCGGTGCGGTCCTGCGGCTGGGCGTTCCCTTCAGTCTCGGTAATCATGACCAGCCGATCGCCGGTCCGATAGATCTCCATCACCAGATTGCCGGCATCGACGATATCCTGCAACACCCGCGCTGGAACGTTGCCCGGTCGATGCCATTGTTCGTACTCCTCGGCCAGCGTCTCGTCGCTGAGATCGAGCACATAGACCTGCCGCGCCATCAGGCAACCTCCCTCGATGTGTCGAGACTGACGCGGCGGCCAAAGTGTGCGACAACAAGGAAGCAGACCAGTGGCACGATCATCGCCAGGGAAAGTGATTGGAGCCGGTCGGCCAGCAGGCCTGTCAACGGCGGGAAGATTGCCCCGCCAATGATGGACATGACGATCAGCGAAGAGGCCATTCGTTTACTTTGCCCCAAGCCTGCAAGGCCAAGGGTGAAGATGGTCGGAAACATGATCGACATGAACAGGCTTGTCAGCCCCAGCGCGACCACCGCGACCATACCGCCAGCGACCATCGAAATGCCGCAGAGTACAGCTGCGATCAGCCCGTAAGCGGTCAAGAGCAGCGGCGCCCTTGCAAAGCGCATCAACCCTGCCCCCGCGAAGCGCCCGACCATGAACAGGAACAGACTGAATCCCAGCCATTGCGCGGCCAGTTTTTCGCCGATCCCGGTCAGGTCCTGGGCAAAGTTGATAAAGTAGCTCCACACCGTCACCTGCGCGCCCACATAAAAGAACTGGGCCAGGATTGCCGCGCGCAGGCGCGGGCTACGCAACGCTGCGCGCAAGCCGCCAACGGCCGGCCCGGAGCCCTCTTCCTCTGCAATTGCCGGGAAGCGGGTCAGCGCGACGATTGCGGCAAGAGTCAGCACCACGCCAGCAAGCGCCAGGTAAGGCAATCGCACCGCAAGCGCCTCAGTCGCGCGATAGGAATCTATTTGCTCGGGAGTCATGGCAGCCAGATCAGCCGCGCTATGATCGATGCCAGAAAAGATCAGTGCACCGCCAAGAAAGGGCGCGACCACACCGCCAAGGCCGTTGAAGCTCTGCGCAAGGGTCAGACGCTGCGCCGCACTTTCCTCGCGCCCCATGGCGGCAATCAGCGGGTTAGCTGCGGTTTCGAGAAAGGCCAGGCCCGCGGCGATGACATAGAGCGCAATCAGGAAGAACCCGAACTCACGCACTCCGGCCGCAGGCCAGAACAGCAAGGCGCCTACCGCATAGAGCCCCAACCCTGCGATGATCCCAGCCTTGTAGCCGCGCCTGGCGATGAACCACCCGGCGGGGAGAGCGAAAGTGAAATAGCCAAAATAGAATGCAGTCTGGATCAGGCCCGACTCCATTCGCGTCAATTCAAGCGCCTTCTGGAATTGCTTGATCAGGATATCATTGAAATTGTTGGCTATCGCCCACATGAAGAACAGGCTGGTGACAACCGCGAAGGCCACCAAAAAGCCGCGCTCCACCAATGGTGCCCGATCTTCTCCGGCGACTTGCGGCGCATCCGCTGTTTCGAAATGCGTGGGTGTCACTGCAATCCCCTCCCCTTTTAATGATCCGCAGCCATCAGGCGTTGGACCAGCCCCCGTCGATTACTTGGCATTGCCCCGTCACGAAGGCTGCAGCATCGCTGGCCAGCCACAGCACCACAGCCGCCACTTCTTCCGGCGTGCCGAGCCTTCCGAGCGGCTGGCGCGCAGAGAACCGGGCCAGCGCTGCTTCGAAATCGCCTGTCTCACGCAGTCGATCTTCCAGAGAAGGCGAGCGAACCGTGCCCGGACAGACCGCGTTGCAGCGGATCCCCTGGGTCACATAGTCCACGGCAACGGCCTTGGTCAGCCCGACCACAGCAGCCTTGGTCGTGTTGTAAACGAACCGATCGGGCACACCGATGATCGCACCTGCAACCGAAGCGATATTGACGATGGATCCGCCGCCCGCATCGATCATGCCCGGCAGGAGTGCGCGGATCAGCCGCGCCATAGTCGCGACATTGATCGAGAATGCCTCGTCCAGGTCGGCGTCGGCGCTGTCGAGCAGTGCGCCCCCATGGACCTTGCCGACGCTATTGACCAAGATCTGATAGGATGAACCGTCTTGCGGGACGAGCGCCGCGATTTGTGCAGGATCGGTCATTTCGACAATTTGGGTACGGCAACCGGTAAGCGCATCCAATGTCTCGGCATTGCGATCGACGGCGAGAACGTCCGCTCCCTGCGCGGCCAGCAGCTCGGCGCAGGCCTTGCCGATCCCTTGTCCGGCGCCTGTTACCAGCGCACGCTTGCCGGTCAGATCGAATGGGTTGGTGGTCATCTCTGGCTCCTGACCGGCAGGCAGGCCGGGCCAGCCGGTTCGAATTGCTTGTAAGTCAGGACGAATTCCTGATGGCCCATTTCCTCTGAAAGGCTACGCGCTCCGCCAGCGACATTGATGACGGCCTCGTAGATTTCTCCCGCGACCTGATCGAGATCGGCTACGCCGGTCAGAATGCGACCCGCATCGACGTCCATATCGTCGGCCATGCGGGCATAGGTTTCCGGGTTCGCACAAACCTTTATGACCGGGCTGATAGCCGATCCGACTACCGAGCCCCGGCCTGTGGTGAACAGGATCACGTGGCAACCGCAAGCGATCAGTTCGACGATTTCGGCATTGTCCGAGATATTGGGAAAGCCGAAACGGACCTCTCCATCGGGCACCACATCAAGCAGATAGAGACCGGGGCCGGGAGGCTGATCGCCAGGCTTGAGCAAGCCGGAAATCGGGCTGTCGCCGGATTTGGAATAGGCACCGAGCGACTTTTCTTCCTGCGTCGTAAGCCCGCCTTCGGCATTGCCGGGCGAAAAGCTGCCGTAACCCAGAACGGTATAATAGCGCTCGGCCTTCTCCACCGATTGCTCGATCAGCGCGCCCAGCTCGGGCGTGATTGCGCGATCTGCCATGACCTGTTCGCATCCGATCAGCTCGCCGGTTTCTTCGAAGATGCAAGTTCCACTTTCGGCGATCAGCCGGTCAAACGTGCGGCCCACGGCCGGGTTTGCAGTGATCCCGCTGGTCCCGTCCGATCCGCCGCAAATCGTTCCGACAACAAGATCGGCAACGCCCATGGATACTCGGGGAGTGTTCTCGGCGCTTATCGCCTGCAGCTCACGAACCTTGGCCACGCCAGCCTCGATCGTCTTGCGAGTGCCGCCCTGCTGCTGGATGACCAGCGTTTCAACCGGGCGGCCCGAGTTTGCAATGCGCTCTGCCAATCCTTCACGATCGAACCCTTCACAACCCAGCGAGAGCAACAGCACGCCACCCACATTGGGATGGGTCGCCAACCTTTCCATCATCGTATCGGCATAGACGCTGGGGAAGCATCCCGGGAACCCGATCAACTGGACATCGTCGTCAGCAATTTCGGTAACGATCCGGCGCGCCACGTGGTGCGCACATTCGACCAGATAGGCGACCAGAAACACATTGCGGATGCCCTTTCGCCCATCGGGACGGAGGTAGCCGTTCCATACGGCGAGATTTTCGTTCATTTCGTATCTCCGCCGCGCAGGACATCGCGTTCATGCGAAGGAATGTAGTCGCTGCGCAGATTGTGCCGGTGAACGTGTTCCCCGCGGGCTGCAGGGCTGACCATCGTTCCTATCGGGATGCCATGGCGCAGCACCTTGTCCCCGCACGCAAGATCGCGGCGCGCCAGCTTATGGCCAATGCCGATTGAACTGGCCGCGATCACTTCTTCGCCGTCGAACGCGACCCGCATTCCCGCCTCGACCGGCGCAATGCAGATAACCACGTTGTCAGCAGGGTGCAGGGCAATGGCCTGCGCGATATCAGTCATGGTCGATTCCGTAAAAGCGTGCAGCATTGCCGCCAAACACAGCGGCGCGCTGAGTGGAACTCAGATCATCAAACAGCGCCAAAGCCTGATCGAGCCAGGCCTGGTAGCTGCCAGCAAGGTTGAGGACCGGCCAGTCGCTGCCCCACATCAATCGCTCCTCGCCAAAGGCAGCGCGGACAGTGTCGACATATGGCTTGATCGCAGCCGGGGTGCAGTCTTCTCCCGCTTCGGTCCAGAGGCCGGAAACCTTGCAATGGACGTTGGGGTGTGCGGCAAGGTCCGTGATCGATTTCTGCCATTTCGCAGGATCGCTCTCGGCAATCGCCGGCTTGCCGCAGTGGTCAAGAACGATCGGCAAATCAGGATGGCGCGCGGCCAGCGCGGCGATATCGCCGATCTGGTCTTGGCGGACCAGCGCATCGAAGCGCAGGCCGACGGCAGTCATCGCTTCGAAGACAGGCTCAAAAGAGGTCTGCAAGATCCAGCCCGGTTCCGGCTCGCTCTGGATCATCGGGCGCAATCCCTTGAGCCATGGATTGTGCGAGAGTGTGCCCATCTGCTCGATCGCATCTGCGGCAGCGAAATCGATCCAGCCCACCACAGCTTTGACGTGAGCGGTTCGCTCGGCAAGTGCCAGAATATAGCGGGTTTCCTCAACTGCCGGAGCAGCCTGGACCAAAACGGTCCCGGTAACGCCGGCCTCAGCCAGCAGTGGCTCAAGATCAGCCGGACCGAAATCCCGGTGGATTGCCTCGAGATCTGAGGTCGGCCAATCGGCAAACGGATTGGCGAGAGACCAGAAATGCTGATGCGCGTCGATCATGCCGCATCAATCCTGCCGCGCGACAGGCGCCGGAACAGGCGCATTGTCCGCTATAATATGTTCGGACTTGAGCGAAGCCCAGAACGATTCCGGGATCGGCGTCCCAGCCAGAGCCAATGTGTGGTCGACCAGCTCCGCGCTACCCAGTCCCACCAGGGCCGTGGCCATGACAGGATGCGCCCGGGCGAATTGCAGAGCGGCGGCAGCCATTGGCACTCCGGCCTCGCTGCACAGCGCCTCTATCCTTTCGACCCGCGCAATGACTTCGGAAGGCGCAGGTTCATAGTTAAAATAGACCGGCTGACCCGTGCCTGTCCCCGTCGCCAGAATGCCGCTGTTGTAGACTCCGCCGGCCACGATCCGCGCGCCATGATCCGCAACTCGATCGAAGAAGCCGTTCAGCGGATCCTGCTCGAGCAAGGTGTAACGTCCGGCCAGCAAGAAACAGTCGAAACTTCCGATGGCCATGGCCTGGTCGATCACGGCAGTCTCATTGACACCAAGCCCGATCGCATCGACTGCGCCGCTGCTGCGCAGCTCGTCCATCGCCCGGTAGCCACTATCCGCAAACTGCTCGAAATAGTGCAGATGCATCTCGCCATGAGTCAAAGCCCCCAGGTCATGGGCGTAGAGGATCTCGATCCTGTCCACCCCCAGTCGGTGCAGGCTATCCTCAAATGATCGCATCACTCCGTCGTAGCTGTAATCAAGGCGCACGGTGTTCGGCAGGGGATCGGCAAAGCCGTCACGCATCTGAGGCAAGACTTCGCTGGTCGGGTCAAGCAGACGGCCTACCTTGGTCGAAATAGCGATGTCGCTGCGCGGCAGATCGCGCAGGCCTTCACCCAGCCGTTTTTCGGACAGGCCCATGCCGTAAAATGGCGCGGTATCGAAATATCGCACACCGCAATGCCAGGCACGGTGCACTGCCTCGATTGCTTCGGATTCTTCGATGGACTGGTAGAGATTGCCGAGTACCGACCCGCCGAAACCCACTGGCGCATGTCGTACGCGTCCCCACAGATCTCTGGCTTCTCCCATAGGCGGCACGTAGGATCATCCTTTCCATATATGCAAGTTCATTTTTGCATTAAACCATGAATATCTATCAGGCGACAGACAGAATCCGGGCTGCTCGACGAACCCGAATGGGGCGATGCAAATCGCATGCGATCTCGAGAACGCCAGACTCTTTTTGTATGAGTTACTGATTCGGGTCTCGTCAACAGTTATGCAGTCCAATCTCATCACCGGCAGCCTCAAAACCAAGGTTCTATACCATCGGTACCATACGCCGGCGATCTCCATATCCTGTTGTTTTGCAGTTGTTTGATGGGGAGTCTCAGCGAACCTCTGTTTGCGGGAATGCTTTTTCATTTTTACTTATAAAATATTCTTGTTAGTGGAGCTCTGAATCCCAGACAGACGTCACCCGTCCACCGGACCTCAACCACCGATATTCGGGGCGCCTGAGAATAGACCAAGACAAGGAGAGCATGCGTGAAGCTGGCGAGACGTGAGATTATTGTTTCGGCAATTGCATTGGCTGCCACTGGATGTGGCGGCGGTGAGGGATCGACCTCCTCCTCACCTCCACCTCCTCCGCCGCCTCCCCCTCCGCCGCCGCCTCCGCCGCCGCCTCCTCCGCCATCCAGCCTCTATCCGAGCTACAACACGGACCCGATCGCAGACATTTCCACGAACATGGGAACGGCCGTCGAGGTCGCCGGAAAGTTCACTCTCGGCTTGAACATCGGCAACACGCTGGAGGCCATCGGTGGCGAAACCTTCTGGGGCAATCCGATGATTACCCAGGCTTTCGTAGACAAGGCCAAGGCATTGGGATTTGACGCGATCCGACTGCCATGTTCGTGGGATCAATATTCGGACCAGGATACGGCCGAAATTCAGGCAACCTGGCTCGATCGCGTCAAGGAGGTGGTGCAGTACTGCATCAACGCCGACATGTACGTGTTCCTGAACATCCATTGGGATGGCGGCTGGCTGGAAAAGAATGTCACTGAGGACAAGAAGGACGCCGTGAGTGACAAGCAGAGGGCGTTCTGGGAACAGATCGCCACGCATCTGCGCGATTTCGATGAGCGCCTGCTGTTCGCCAGCGCAAATGAACCGAATTGCGATACGGAAGAGCAGATGGCCGTCCTGTATGAATATCACCAGACCTTCATCGACGCCGTCCGTTCGACTGGCGGGAGAAACGCCTATCGCGTCCTGGTTCTGCAATTGCCGAACACAAACATCGATCTGTCCAGTACGCTCTGGACCAAAATGCCCGACGACACAGTCCCTGACCGATTGATGGTCGAGCCGCACTTCTACTCGCCGCCGAACTTCTGCATTCTCACCGAGGACGCGAGCTGGGGCAAAATGTTCTTTTATTGGGGGAAGGACTACCACTCCACAATCGAACCGGATCGCAACGCCACCTGGGGTGAAGAGGACCACATCGACCAGCAGATGCAGCTGGCAAACGATCTGTTCGCCAGCAAGGGCATTCCCATGCTGCTTGGCGAATACGGGGCGCCGAGGCGTTCCAACCCGCTCGACCTTGATCTGCACCTGGCGTCGCGCGCGCACTGGATGAAGTATGTAACCCAGAAGTCTCTCGAGAATGGGCTGAAACCGTTCTTCTGGGACATTGGCGATCTGATCGATCGCAGCACCTTGGTGGTCAAGGACCAGCAGGGCCTCGATGCCTTGCTGGAAGGTGCCGGCAAGAAATAAGCAAACACTCCGCCGGGGTTGAGGGGCAGGTGGCGGGCGACCGGCACCTGCCTCTTCGTATCTGGGCATCAGATTCGTACCGCCACCGGGATTCAGACAACCTGAGTCCGGAAATTTCCTTTTTCGCAAGCCAAGAGTGAAATCCGCGCCTATGGGAGGCGGCAATCACCCAAACCGGATTGCGTCAGCGCTCCAATCCCGACCCGAATTGCGCAGTTCGCGCCAATTCGGCGCGCCCCTCTCAAATCAGGCTAATGCCATGAACTTTCCTCCCCTTCCCTCCAGCCTAGAAGCTGCCCTTGCCGAACGCGGCTATTCAACGGCCACCCCCGTGCAAGCTGAAGTCATGCAACCGGAAGCATCCGGCCGCGACCTGATCGTTTCCGCCCAGACCGGCTCAGGAAAGACGATCGCCTTCGGATTAGCCATGGCAAAGGAATTGCTTGGCGAAAGCGATACGATCGGGTTCTCGGAAAAACCGCTCGCCCTTGTCGTAGCGCCGACACGTGAACTGGCCCTGCAGGTAAGCCGGGAATTGGCCTGGCTCTATGGCAAGGCCGGCGGACGCATCGCGACTTGTGTTGGCGGCATGAACCCTTCGCAGGAGCGCAAGGCCCTGCGCAGCGGAGCAACCATCGTCGTCGGCACGCCTGGCAGGCTCCGTGACCACCTCGAACGTGGCGCCCTCGACTTGTCCAGCCTTGCAGCAGTCGTGCTCGACGAGGCGGACGAAATGCTCGACATGGGTTTTCGCGAGGAGCTTGAAGAGATCCTCGACGCAACGCCGGAAACACGCAGGACGCTGCTATTCTCCGCCACGATGCCCCGCCCGATCGAAGCGCTTGCCCGCCGCTATCAACGCGATGCCTTGCGTATCGCCACGATCAGCGACGGGCGCGGCCACGGCGACATTTCCTATCAGGCCGTCACCGTCTCGCCGCCCGAAATCGAGAATGCGGCTGTCAATCTCTTGCGCTATCATGAGGCCGAGACCGCCATCCTGTTCTGCGCAACCCGTGAGAAGGTTCGGCACTTGCACGCAACTCTGCAGGAGCGCGGCTTTGCAGTCGTCGCCTTGTCGGGAGAGCATTCCCAGTCTGAAAGGAACCAGGCACTTCAGGCCTTGCGCGACCGCCGGGCCCGCGTGTGCGTCGCCACTGACGTCGCTGCACGCGGCATCGACCTGCCATCGCTCAGCCTGGTCATCCATGTCGAGATTCCGCGTGATGCCGAAACCCTGCAGCACCGTTCAGGGCGGACGGGCCGCGCGGGCAAGAAGGGCACGGCTGTGCTCATCGTCCCGTTCTCACGGCGCAAGCGTGTCGAATCGATGCTGCGCCATGCGAGGATCGCAGCCGAATGGACCGATGCGCCTGATCGCGACGCCATCAAGGCGAAGGATCGCGGACGGTTGCTGGAAAAACTGCTGGAGCCAGTCACTATTGACGATGACGACCGCGAATTGGCTGAACGCCTCTTGGCCGAGCGCACACCCGCCGAAATCGCCGCCATGCTCGTGCAGGCTCATCGCGCGAAAATGCCGGAGCCGGAAGATCTGATCGCAAACACGCCCGAAGCGCGGCGAGAAGCGCAAAAGGAACGCCACCGGCCCGGTTTCGAGGATATTGTCTGGTTTCGAATGGACCTGGGCCGGCGCCAGAACGCAGATCCACGCTGGATCCTGCCGCTGCTCTGCCGCCGCGGGCACATCACGCGCAATGAAATCGGCGCAATCCGGATTGGACCTGACGAGACGTTCTTCCAGATTCCGCGACAGATCGCGGACAAGTTTGCCGATGCATCTGCGCGCTCAGCCCAAAGTGACGGCGACGAAGAGCCAGTTGCGATCGAACGATCGGAAAGCGGGCCGCGCGAAACCGCCCGCGTCAATCGCAAGCATCGCTCCGCGCGGAGCAATGCGGATGGGCCGCGAGTACGTGCAAAACCTGGCTTCAAGAAGTTCGACAAGAGCAAGGGCAAGAAGCGAGACGCTGGCAACAAGGCGAGCAGACCCCGCAAGAGCGGAAAGCCACCAGCTCACGACAAGCGCAAATAGCCAAGTGTACAAACCAAAGCGATGACGGCGCGGGAATGCGCTTTGACATAGCAATGCGCCCGCAATCGACAGCACTGGCCGTGAATGATGCAACTCCCATCGGGGCTTTCGCCCCCCATTTTGCGCTGATCCCTATCCTCAGGATCGATGAGTGGAGCGCTCGACCTGTTGCGCAGCCCCAAGTGCGCACCGACTGACATTTCGCGGGAAGCCATTGACATCCTGACATGACAATTTAGTCAGACAAATAAAATTGAAGGGATGAGCATGATCATAAGTCGGCGAGGTTTTATGGCAGTCTGCGGATTGGCGGCGCTGCCTTTCAAGCTCGGCGCAACCACGCGGCCCGGCGCTCTGGACCTGATTTACGGCAAGCCAGCGGGCGAATGGGTCGAAGCGCTGCCCGTGGGGAACGGCCGGATAGGCGGAATGGTCTTCGGCGGCGTTCTGCAAGAGCGGATACAGCTCAATGAAGACACGCTTTGGGCAGGCTCGCCCTACGACCCGAACAACCCCGATGCTGCGGAAAATCTCGCCCGGGTAAGGGAGCTGATCGATCGCGGCGAGTTCAAGCAGGCCGCGGACCTGACGGCTGCGGCACTCATGGCGAAGCCGCTGAGGCAGATGCCTTATGGTACGGCGGGAGATATTTTGATCGATCTTCCCGGCACGGAAGCCCCGCGCACTTACGAGCGCGGCCTTGACCTGCACGAGGCGATCCAGCGCACGTCCTATCGCAACGGCCAGGGTGCGTTCCTGCGCGAAACATTCGTGAGCCCGGTCGATCAGGTCCTCGTCGTCAGGCTTACGGCGACCGATGGTGGCAAGCTGGACCTTAACGTCCGGTACCGGCATCCCGGACCTGCTCAGTACGGGCTGGTCCGGTACGATGGAAGCTCAGGCGAATTGAGAGCGGCGGGTGCATCGTGGGACCACCGCGAGCCATTGCGGAGTGCCGAGCGGCCCGCCGATATCGCTATCCAGCCAGATGGAGCCAGCGCGCTGCTGATCACCGGCAAGAACGTCTCGGCCGAGGGCATACCGGCTGGCCTCAGCTATGCGGTGAACCTTCGGGCAGTCGCCGATGGCCGTGTCGCGACTGATGGCGAAACGCTGCAAGTGCGCGGCGCGGAGACGGTCACGCTCTATGTCAGCGTGGCAACCAGCCATGTGACCTTCAAGGACGTCAGCGGCGATCCGGTATCGCGCGTTCGACGCGACACAATTGCCGCGGCACAGCGGCCCTACGCCGAATTGAAAGCCGAACACGTCCGCAGCCATCGCGAGCGATTCGACCGCTTCGATATCGAACTTGGCGGAGGCGCGTCACCCGCTGGACCGACCGACCGGCGCATCATCCACGCCGCGCATCGGGACGATCCCGCGCTCGCCGCACTCTATGTCCAGTATGCGCGCTATCTGCTGCTGTCTTCCTCGCGCGAGGGCAGCCAGCCGGCGAACCTCCAGGGTATCTGGAACGAAGGCAACTTCCCGCCTTGGGGCAGCAAATACACGATCAACATCAATACCGAGATGAATTACTGGCCGGCTGCCCCAGCCAACCTTACCGAGTGTTTCGAACCTCTCTTGCGCATGGTCGAGGATCTGACCGTGACAGGCGCCGTAACGGCCCGCGAGATGTACGGCGCGCGGGGCTGGATGGCGCATCACAATACCGATCTGTGGCGCGCCACGGCGCCCATCGATGGCCCGATGTGGGGCATGTGGCCGGCAGGAGGCGCATGGCTCTGCACCACGCTATGGGACTGGTACGATTACACCCGAGACCCACAGGTGCTGAAGCGGCTCTATCCTGTGATCCGCGACGCGGCGCTGTTTTTCGTCGATGCGCTGGTCGAGGATCCCCAGGGCCGAGGGCTGGTCACATCGCCCTCGATTTCGCCGGAGAACCCGCACCCCTTTGGAGAGGCGATCTGTTCAGGCCCGGCCTGCGATCGCCAGATCCTGCGCGATCTCTTCGATCGTGCGCGGATGGCCCATGACGCTGTCGGCCAGCCCAAGAAGGACCGGAAGATCATTGCCGAGATCGCAGCAGCGCGCAGCCGACTGGCACCAGACCGGATCGGTGCGCAGGGCCAGCTTCAGGAATGGCTCGAGGATTGGGACGCACAGGCGCCTGACCAGCAGCACCGCCATGTTTCGCATCTCTACGCGGTCTATCCGAGCATGCAGATGAACCTTCGCGACACGCCGGATTTCATCGAGGCCGCCAAGGTGACGCTCAACACCCGCGGCGATCTGGCGACCGGATGGGGCACTGCCTGGCGGCTGTGCCTCTGGGCGCGGATGGGCGAGGCCGAGCGCGCCTACAGCATCCTCAAGGGGCTGCTTGGCTTCGAACGCACTTATCCCAACATGTTCGACGCGCATCCGCCATTCCAGATCGACGGAAACTTCGGCGGCGCAGCGGGAATCCTCGAGATGATCCTGCAGAGCTGGGGCGGCGAAATCCACCTGCTGCCCGCTTTGCCTTCGGCCTGGAACCGGGGTCGCGTTCGGGGAATCCGCGCGCGCGGCGGAGTGGTGGCGAACCTCGCATGGGATCAGGGGCGCCTTGTCTCCGCGAACTTCAGCGGCCCGAAGGGCAGTGAACTCAAATTGCGCTATGACGGCGCGGTTCATCGGTTGAAGTTGGCAAAGGACGGCACCGGCCAGCTCTTGCTGCCGTAGCAAGGGGGCACCGTTAGCGAGGAACATCCGGCGTTTCTTGTAGTGCTGCCGGGTTTGACAGCCGAGCCCAAGCGTTGGCCCGAACTTCCGATGCCGAAACAGGAACGTGATCTAGCCGCGTCCTGGCCCCGACACCTTGGCAATTTTCTGGTCGAGCGCACCGAAAGGACCCCCGGGCACCTGCATTTGCACGCGATCTCCGAACCGCAGGAAGGGCGTCGTTGGTGTACCGGACACGATCATTTCGATCGCGCGACGTTCGGAGATGCAGGCGGAGCCCACGTTGGCATAATCGGCATTGGAAACGGTGCCGGAGCCGATGATTGTTCCCGCCACCAGATCGCGGGTGCGGGCGGCATGGGCGATGAGTTCATGGAAACCGATTTCCATCTCGCCGCCATTGGGGTTGCCGAACCACTGGTCGTTGAGTTCGACTTCGAGCGGCAAATAAACTCTCCCGTCTTTCCACGCATCTCCCAGCTCGTCGGGCGTCACCGCAAATGGAGCGGCGGAACAGGCGGGCTTGGCCTGCACCCATCCGAAGCCGGTCTTCATCTCGACCGGGGCAATGGCCCGCAGCGACCAGTCGTTGATAAGAATGATGAGCTTGATGTGCTTCATCGCCTCCTCTGCGTTGGTACCCATGGGCACCGCGTCGGTGATGACTCCGAACTCGCCTTCGAAATCGATGCCGTCCGCCTCGCTGGGCAGGGGCACATCGGCATGACCCGGGAGGAAACGGTCCGACATGCCTTGGTACATGAGCGGACGGTCCGTTTCGATCGGCGGCAGGCCGAAAGCGCGCTGCATGAGCTCGCCATGCTGCGGAAATGCCGACCCGTCGAGCCATTGCCAGCTGCGCGGTAGCGGCGCGAGCAGACGGCCATGATCGAGTGCTTCGCCCTCGCCCTGCACCAGCCGCGCATCAATGTCTCTCAAGCCGGCTTCCGCCTTGTCCCATTGCTCGATAGCCTGTTGCAGCGTGTTGGCGATACCTGCTGCGGCGAGGCAGCGCCTCCCGTCCGCCGAGACGATCACAAGCTGCCCATCGGGCCGACCGTTGTCGAGGGTTGCAAACCGCATGACCCTATTCCTCAAAAATGGCCACGGCACGGGTCCATCCGGCCGATGCGCCCTTTATCTTGTGCGGGAAGCAGCTGACGGTGAAACCGTCGGGCGGAAGGACTTCCAGATTGTGCAGCTTTTCAAGGTGACAATAGCCGATGTCGCGGCCCGCCTTGTGCCCTTCCCAGATAAGCGATGTGTCGCCTGTCTCCTTCACCTTTTCCGCCGTGTGGACAAAGGGCGCATCCCAGCTCCATGCGTCCGTTCCGGTCACGCGCACACCGCGAGAGGTGAGATACATCGTCGCTTCATAGCCCATGCCGCAGCCAATATTGACAAAATCCGGATTACCGACGGCCTTTCCGGCCGCCGTGTTCACCAGAACGATCTCAAGTGGCGCCAATTCATGGCCTATCCGCTTCAGCTCATCTTCCACGTCCTGTGCCGTAACCACATAGCCATCCGGGAAATGGCGGAAGTCCAGCTTTACGCCTGGCTGGAAGCACCAATCGAGCGGCACCTCGTCAATTGTCATGGCAGGCTTTCCGCCATCCTGCGTCGGATGGAAGTGCCACGGTGCGTCGAGATGGGTGCCATTATGCGTGGTCAGCGTTACCAGTTCGGCCGCCGCGAATCCCGCCCCGTCCGGAGTGTCGGCAACGGTCACGCCGGGAAAGAAGAAGCCCAGTTCGGCGATCGTCTCGTCATGCGTCTGGTATTCAATCTTTGGCCGCATGAACGGCGGATCGGTGATTACGTCGTTTTCAAGCAAGATCGACAGATCGACGAAGCGGCGGGTCATGCGGTGCGTCCTCCCAGTGTCTCGGCGAACCAGTCTGCAATGCAATCGCGGCCATAGGACATATTGTCCGCGCCCACATGTTCGACTCCGCCCTCACGTGCGGTGAAGATCACCTTTTCGCGCCGGGGCGAGTTCTCCAGCTGCTCATACAGATCCTCGGCATAGCTGACACTGATCTGACGGTCCTGCGCGCCGTGGGCAACCAGGAAGGGCACACGGATGCGGTCCATATGTCCATTGAGGTTCATGCCCTTCGACTTTTCAAGAAACTCGTCCATATTCTTCGCCCCAAAGGCCCACATAACATGCGCCCAATAGTGCGGCACCGGATTTTCACCTTCGCGCTGTAGCCTTCTGTCCTGCACTTCGCGCCAGTTATGATTCGCACCCCAGGCAGCGCCTGAAGCAAAGCGAGGCTCATAGGCAACCGCGCGCGGAGCAAAGTGGCCGCCGAGTGATATTCCGGTCATGCCGATCCGCTTTGGATCGACATCCGCTTGTTGCTCGAGCCAGTCCACCGCCTTCGATGCCCAGCTTTCGCTGTGCGGATCGACAGGCAGATCCTGCAGGCGAAGCGCCTCGCCGCTGCCCGGCTGATCGACGCAGAGCGTGGAAACCCCGCGCCGGGCCAGTGCCTCGGGCAAGCGTGACCAGTAAAGCAGTTCCTTGCAGCTATCGAGGCCGTTGCAATAGACCACTACCGGATGCGGCCCTTCGCCCGGCGCGCGGGTAAAGAGCGCCGGCATGGTGCCCTTTTCAAGCGGTATTTCCGCCCGCTCGCGGTTGATCTTTCCCAGCACGGTCGAACGGTCGAAAGTCTCGCGCGCCTTTGCATAGGTGGCCTGGCGCCCCGGATGTCCATGGCCCTGCATCCGTTCGGCTGTGAAAAGGTAGAGCGCCGCGCGTTCCAGCTTGTTCGACGCCGAAATTGCGCGCCCCTTCGCCTCATCTTCGCCGGCAAGTTCGATCAGCTTGTCTCCCATCGCCACCCATTGCGACATAAATTGCGGCGTGCCCGCATCCGCGCCGCTCGCGGCAGCGTCGCGGATGGGCTGGCACATATCTACGATCTCGCCGATCCGGCCGCCGCTCTCCATTGCGATCGCGACCGAGAGGTTCCAGATATAGTTGGGAAAATATTCGAACAGCGCCACGCGATCAGGCCTCCACCGCCACGAACAGCCCTGGGTTGGGTGCCGCATGCGGCAGGGTCTGCGGGCCGCCGACGCCAATGCCCCATTGATCCATGACCATCGGCGCAGGAGTATAAACCGTCGGCTCGCGCGCTTCGAAGTCCACCTCTTCCAGTTCCGATGTATATTCGGTGACAAAGCCATTGGGCGTCACGAAATAGCTGAATGTGTTGTTGCCGGCGGTATGACGGCCAGGTCCCCAGCCCATGTCTACATTCTTCAACTTCAGCCGGTGCGCGCCGCGCATCATGTCGTCGATCGAAAGCATGTCATAGGCCACATGATTGAGACATGGCGGCCCCGGAAGAATTGCGATCCGGTGATGCGCAGAATTGCAGCGCAAGAAGCACATGAAATCGCCCAGCCAATCGGAGATCCTGAAACCCAGCACATCGGTGAAGAACTTCACCAGCGCCTGATGGTCGGGCGAATGCAGCACGATATGACTGATCTTGACCGGCAGGCCTTCCCAATGTGTGAGCTCGCGCGCCGGGCCAACTGCGACATCGCTCGAAATCTCAAACTGAAGGCCGTCGGGCGAGAAGAACCGAAAGCCATAGCCGCCGCCGGGAGTCGCAAGATCGCGCGGTTCATGAATGATTTTCGCGCCCGCCGCCGTCACTTTGCCATGCAGTGCATCAACGTCGGCGCGGTCGTCTGCTGCAAGGGCAATGACATCGACGCGGTTTTCGTCGGCCTGCCTCAGCCGCACGACATGATGCTCGGCATGGCCAGGAGTCTTGAACCAGGCCATGTCATCGTCCGACGGCACAGGATCGAGCCCGAAGACCTCGCCATAATAGTGCTGCTCGGCCTCAAGATCAGTAATGCCGTAGCCGACATAGCGAATTTCGGTAACGCGGCTCATTGCTGGATTCCTTGTCGAAAGATTGAATTCATATGGCCTGCGAAACCACGGCGAACATTTCGGCCGTGGCCTTGTGGTTGTCGACTGGTGGCCCCTTGCCCAGCTGACCGTGGCAGATGGCGAGGCTGCTTTCGACAATGTAACGACAGCGTTCATAACGGCGGCCGCGGTAGGCCTCCAAAGCGACCTCGACGTCCTCGTGCTTTCCGAGTTCGTTGGCCAGCACGATTGCATCCTCGACCGCCATGCCTGCCCCCTGACCCAGATGGGGCGTCGTGGCGTGGACGGCATCGCCCAGCAGACCGACACGCCCCTTGCTCCACGGGCCATGGACCATCATGCCTTCCAGCGGCCGGTAAACAACGCCGTCGTCATCTGTAATCTGTTCGGCCAGGGCGCGGATTGCAGGTGCACATCCGGCAAGCTTGCCGCGCATCGCCGCCGCCAGCCCTTCGCGCGGATAGCGTGGGTTGTCCGGCTCCGCTGTGGTCACGTACATATACATTAGTTCCGGCCCGATCGGCACGAGCCCGGCTCCAGTGGGGCCGTTATAGACCTGCAATGCGTCAAGGTCTGACGGGCGCGGCAGGTTGTAGCGCCACACGGCCTGGCCGGTGAAAACCGGACACTCGGCATCGGGCAGGATGAGGTCGCGGATCTGCGAGTAAACGCCGTCCGCACCGACCACCATATCGAACGCGCCCGCCGTCCCATCGGAAAAGGCCACATCGACCTTAGTTCCGTCATCCGACAGGCTTTCGACCGTCACTCCAAGCCTGATTTGCGCGCCCAATGCCTTGGCGCTGTCACCCAAAACGGCCTGCAGGGCCCGCCGTCCGATCCCTACATTCGCGGGCTTGCCCTTAACCAGCCGGGGCGATGGAACACGCGCCACCATGGTTCCATCGGGCGCGAAAACCTCGACGGCGTCGAAACCGCAGGCGGCGTCGAGAAACTTGTCCAGCACACCGAGCTGATCCATGGCGCGCAGAACATTGGATTGCTGAATGATACCGACGCCATAGACCGACCATTCAGGATCGCGCTCGATCACCAGCACTTCATGACCGGCACGGCGCAATGCTATAGCTGCCGAAAGACCGCCAATGCCTCCGCCCACAATCAGGACATTCAATTTCGCCATTCGCGCACCGTCTTGTCTGTCGCCTCCTGCCCTAGCTTGAAACGACACATGCGCAAAAATGACTCTCTTTATACCTATTGATCAATTTCGTGAATAATTGGCAGCGACTTCCATAAGGGTGCCGATAAGCCAGCGCAGACCCGCATCATCAGCCCGCGCGCGATGATATTGCGCCATTTCGCGCATCCGTGGCATGGCGAATGGCAAGGGCACATAGGTAATCGGGTAATGGTGGGAGGCCTTTTCCGCGAGCCGTCGGTGCATGACGGCAAGGCGTCCTGTTCCAACCAGCAGTTCGGGAATGAGGGTGAACGAGGAGACGCGAACCTCGATGCTCCGCTCTATCCCCCTTGAGCGCATGAACGATTCCGCAAAGGAGGCAGGATTGACCCGACCGATCTCGACGGCAACATGCCCGGCGCGCCTAAACACTTCCGCGTCGATTTCCCCCGCGAACAGCGGGTTCTCGCGCCAACCGGCCACCACATGTTCTTCCTCGAACAACAGCTCGGCCGGATGATCGTCGCTGATGTAGGCTTCCGGCGTCAGCAGCATGTCGATCTCACCGCGATCGAGTTCCACTGTGGCATCATCGTCAAGCGGCACCAGCTCGATTTTGATATGCGGTGCCAATGATTCCATCCTGGGCAGCAGAGGTGAGATCAGCACGCTGGACAGATAATCCGATACGCAAAGCCTGAATGTCCTGTTGCTCGTGAGCGGATCGAAATTGGACGAAAGACTGATAAGCGCATCAATATCGCCAAGAACGCCCGCGATTGCTGGGCGAAGCCGCATTGCATAGGGCGTAGGCAACATCCGCTTGCCATGGGCCACTAGCAGCGGATCATCGAAAAAGGTCCTGAGACGGGTGAGAGAAGCACTGATCGCCGGTTGACTGAGGTTAAGACGCTCGGCCGCGCGGGTCACGCTGTGCACTTCCAGCAACGTGTCCAGGCAAACCAGAAGGTTCAGGTCCAGCCCCTTGTAACGCATTCTCGCCCCTCACCTTTCATAATCAGAATTGTTCTATACTGATAAAAACAAATCATTTCCATTATGGAGATTCCGCGGGTGAAATCGCAGAACAGTGCGGGACGATGGGTGAAACCGATCCGACAAAAAGAGAGCCCGATATGAAAGAACTGCATTCTGATTCAGGTCTGCCCCCGATCCAGCGCGTCGTTACCGGGCATGACGCCGATGGACGCGCGATCTTCAAGTCCGATGACATCTTGCCAACACGGACGATCCCGTCCGGCGATGCGGCATTCCTGCTTCTGTGGACGACCTCAGCGGTTCCTGCCGACAACAATGACGAAACCGACGGGCGCGAGCGGGACGCCGGACTGACGCTGAACGAAGGCTCTGTCCTGCGCATCGTCGACATGTTGCCGGGGAAGGAAAGCCCCATGCACCGGACGAACAGCATCGATTATGGCATTGTCCTCAGCGGCGAGGTTGAACTGGAGCTTGATGACGGTCGCAAGACGACGGTGCCTGAAGGTGGTGTCATCATCCAGCGCGGAACCAGCCATCTCTGGCGAAACAATACGGACAAGCCGTGCCGCATCGCCTTCGTCCTGATCGAAGCCGCGCCCTATTTGCACCAAGGCGTGCCCCTCGACGAACTCAAGCCGTAGTTCCGCCATCGGCACCTTCGGACCGCCCGGTGCAGAGTTATTTCATCTTGCTGATATTGCGTCTGGCCATCGGGGGTGCTCAGCGGCATGACGCCCGTTGCGCGATCAAAACTATCATCCCGATCCGCACAGATGGGCACAAATTAGGTCGGAACGCGAAAGACAAAGCCTTGTCATTCGGTGTCTGCAATTGCCGGATCATAGTCATAGAGCCAGGCAAGACTTTCGAAGCTGTCTTCGGCGGTGCGACCCGAAAGGAAGCCGGTGGCGAGTTCGCGCGTCACCCCTTCAGCGTGATAAAAGGCACCATAGACTCGTGCCATGATTTGGCATCGACCGGTGCGTAGATAGCGCGCCTGCGCATAGTCTTCGAATGCCTGTGCGATGTCGGAGGTGCATTCGACCGAGCGGGCGAGAAGGACCGCATCCTCGAGCGCCATGCACGCACCCTGCGCCAGATATTGCAGCATGGGATGGGCAGCATCCCCCAACAAGGTCTGCCGACCTCGGCTCCAATCGCGCACCGGTTCCCTGTCGCACAATACCCACATGCGCCAGGTTTCGACCTTCTTCAGCAGACTGCGCACCACCTCGCAATTTCCGGCAAAGCGCTCATGCAATTCGGCGGGGTCGCCCTGCCGATTCCACCCCTCGACATATTTGTCGGAATGGAACACGGCGACCAGATTGAACAACTTCCCTCCGCGCAGGGGATATTGGACGAGATGGTTGCGCGGCCCGGCCCACAAAATCATTGCATTGTGGCGAAAGCGTTCCTCCACCTCCTCTATCGGCAGAACCGCGCGATAGGCGATATGCCCCGAAACGCGCGGCTCGCCATCCCCGACGATCGTTTGGCGGATCCTGGACCAAAGGCCATCCGCCCCGATTAGCGCCGCACCCTCTATCCGTTCGCCGGACGCCGCGATCGCTGTGACGCCGTCCCCTTCGTCGATGACATCCTCAATCGTGACACCCGTGCGCAATGTGATCGCCGGATCGGCCATGCATGCTTCCAACAGGGCATTGTGCAGATCGGCCCGGTGTACCAACGCGTAGGGGTAGCCGAAGCGCTTGCGGAAATCGCCAGAAACGGGGATGCGGGTCACCTCTTCGGCGGTCACTCCGTCCATCACCACCAGATCGTCGGGAAATACCGCGACAGGATCGATGGCATGGCGCAGCTTGAGATGTTCCAGCATGCGAAAGCCGTTGGGCCCCATCTGGATACCCGCGCCGATCTCTCCGAAAGAATCGGCCTGCTCGACCACTATGACGCGGCGACCGATGAGCGAAAGGGCGCGTGCCGCGGCCAGGCCACCAATACCCCCACCCACTACCAAAAAAGGCTCGCTCATGCTTCCTGGACCCCCACCGTCAGCGTTCCTATTCCGTCGATCGATGCGGCAATCCGCTCGCCCGGAAAGATCGGGCCGACGCCTTCGGGCGTGCCGGTGAACAGCACATCGCCAGGATGCAGCGTATAGTAGGAGGAGGCGAACTCGATCAGGGCCGGTACGTCCATGATGAGGTCCCGCGTGTTGGCACGCTGGCGCACCTCCCCATTCACTGTCAGCAGCAGATTCCGCCCAGACGGATCGCCAAACTCGTCAGCAGTCGTCATCCAGGGACCCAGCACCGAATAGCTGTCGAGTGACTTGCGCAGCGATCGCTCTTCGGGGCCCCGGATCGTGATATCCAGTCCGATGGTATAACCGGCAACATAGTCCAGCGCCCGCTCCCGCGAGACAGCACGGCATTGCTTTCCGATGACCACTGCCAGTTCGATCTCATGGTCCGTGCGCCGGTCGGGATGGCGGATCTCGATCGCCTGCCCCTGGCCGATGAGCGAGCTGGTGGCCTTCAGGAACAGGCCGGTTTCCTGGATGCGGCGGACATGAGCCCTGCTGAAGGTTTCCTCGTCGGAAATCGCTTCGTCCAGATGGGCCTGATAATTGACAGGAGCGGCGACCAGCTTGCCTGGGTTGGCGACTGGGCTGTGCAACTGCACATCGGCAAGCCGGTGACGTGGCGTGTCGCTCAGGTCTTTGATCGCCCGGCACACCACTGGCAGATCGGCAATCATAATGTCATGGGTGGGCAAGGGGTATCGCGCTTCGGGCAAGTCGCGAAGCGCCGCTGTGACATCCAGCACTTCGGCACCCTCGACCACGCCCAGACGAGCCCCGTTGAACAGGCATAGTCGCATGGTCAGTCAGCCCCCTTTACGTTACCATCGCGGCGTTCTTCACGCCAGAAACCCAGATAGCGTTGCAGCGCCTCGTCAGAAAAACTGAAGAGGACCAGTTCGCCGTCACTCTCAAAGCTGGTCCACGTCCAGCCGGGTGCAACGAAGACGTCGCGCGGGCCAATTTCCCAGCTTTCGTCGCCAACCGTCACCCGGCCCTTGCCTTCCACCACCGCAAAAACGCTGCCCGCCGTCGATCTGTGGAGTTGCCCGCGAAAGCCGGGCGGGAACAACGACATGGACGCCGTCATCGTCCGGATCGGCGACTGCCCGGTCGTGGGATCGGTATAGTTCAGGCACACGCCGGTTGCGTCGTCCACCGGGCCACTGCGCGCCACTGTACGAAGCGCCTCCAGCGTGCGGGCATAGGGCCAGCAGAACAGGGAAGATCGGGTTGGTGCCTGCCCCTTTGGCAGCAGGCCCTGGCCATAGCGCGCAAGGGAATCCCCCAGTGGACGCATTATTGGCTGACGCTTTTCAGGATGCGCCTCTCCAAAGGCCGCATTGAGCAGATTGACCACAAAAACATCGAGCCCGTCCAGCCAGATAACCGCCTGATCGGAATCATTGCCATGGTCGTGGAATGTGCCCGAGGGGGTGACTATGAAATCGCCAGGCGACATGATGACCCGTTCGCCATTCACCGCCGTATAGCTCCCCGTGCCTTCCAGCACGAACCGCAGCGCCGCCGCAGTGTGGCGATGGCTGGGTGCGGTCTCGCCCGGCAAAACCAACTGGATGCCGGCATAGAGAGAAGAGGTGATCCGCCCTTCCCCGCGGAACGCGGGGTTTTCGAGTACGAGAACTCTGCGCTCAGCCTCCTCCGCCGATATCAGCCTACCGGCTTGCTCAACCAGGGGTCGCAGATCGCTCCAAGTCCAGCGGAATGGCTCACCTCCCCTGGCGGGCTCCAATGGAGCCAGCTCGCGCATCAGATCCCAGAGCGGACGCATGCTCGCCGCCTCCAGTTCTTCGCGAAATCCCTCCATGGCCCCCGCGCGGTTGGCACCGCCGAATGCTTCATTCCCATCGCTCATGGGGCATAGATATTCAGGACGTCTGGCCAAAAATCAAGCGTATTTTCCCATTTTTCGATAATTATAACGTATCTTTTATAGCAGCATATCACAATATTGCGGAGGTCTATGCCACCATCTCCACCAGCAAAGGAGGAACGATGGCAAACCGGGAGGTGCTAGCTAACGCTGCGGCAGACGTGCTCCAGTGACAGTCCCAAACGCGCTGGATGCGTACCGTTGTCTTACCAAGTAGACCGTCGGGAGGTTCCCAACGCGCCGATCATGACAATCAGGGTTGCCCGCCCTGCGAAAAGCGACCGGTCATACTGTTCAGCACGCCATCGCTTCGCACCCAACCATGGCGCAACGCCGCCCCCACGTGACCCACGATCAGGACCATAAACAGCCAACTCACCAGACCATGTACGCTGCGCAGCAAGCCATAAAGGCGGATGTCCGGCTCCACCAAATCAGGAAGGACCCAACCGCCGGGCAGGACGACCGGCACGCCCGCCGCCCCCTGCATCATCCAGCCGCTCAACGGCATGACGAGCATGGCGCAATAGAGGGCAATCATCATGACCCTGGCAGCAAGCACCTGCCAGCCCGGCAGATCCGCAGGCAGATCCGGTGCGCGGAAGCGCAACCGGTTTGCGATGCGTATCATTACCAGGATCAGCACCAGCAGCCCGGTCCATTTATGCCAGCGCAGCGCCTCCGCCCGCCAGATGCCAAGGCTATCCACCATTGACGCACCCAGCAGCAGCATGGAGACGACCATTACTGCAAGCGTCCAGTGAAGCAGACGAGCGCTACGGGGATAATATTCGCGACCCATCACTGCGCACCTTCCAGCATTTCGATTGCGCGGCGACGGTAGGATTCCGCATAGGCCCCGCCGCGCGCTTGCAGTATCGGATCGGCGGAAGGCCGAATGCCGTCCACAAGCACCAGCGGATCATAGGTAATCTGGTCGCATGCTCCCCCCTGCTGCGGAGTCGTGCGGTCCAACGTGATTGTCCCAGCGTCGATCCGGGGGCGCGAAGCCGGCCAGGGCCTGGTCGGATCGTCGACCGGATCGCCCGGGGCCGCAACGACAAAGACCAGGCGAAACCGGATGGGCCCCTGCTGCAACCTGTCGGCAAGCTCGGAAAACAGGAAATCGGGCGGGCCGTCGGCGGGCGCGTCTGCCCGCGCCGCGTCTATCGGCTCAACCTGCCACCGCACAGGATGCTGTCTCCCCTCGCCATCGACGAGCAGAAAGGCGTTAATGCTGTGGTAGATTTCCGTCGCGAAGCTGGCGCTGGGGCGATAGGCTCTCTGCCACTCACCCATTGCAGCGCTTTCGGGATGCGTGGCAAAAAATTGCCCAAGCTTCGACATGTCGGGCTTTCCCGTTGCGGGATCAGGTTTCATCAGTGCCGCCAACTCATAAAATTCGGCAGGCGATGAGACCGGGAATACCGGCGGTGTGTTCATGGCTGTGCGCCATTGTTGGCCGTCAGGCTGGGTGAAGGCCAATGCCAGACTCCGTACCGGCACGCGCAGGTCCGGCGCTGTCGGGTCTCCATCCGCTGTAGCGAAGCGACCCAGCAACGGAACTGACGCCCCTTGCCGGAACAGGGGTGCCCTGGAAAGCGCGGAAAGTGCCCCGCTCGCCTCGAACCTCCCAAAGATGCAAACGCCCTTGGCATGCGCCCGTCTGTATCCCGGAAAACGCGTTTGCTCGCCGCCCTGGATGCGGTCGATGAACATGGCCGCGCCGGGAAAGCCCCCCATGATGAAGCGCGCGGAAAGAAACAGCCCGGCCAGCAGCGCAATTGCCATCCCGACCTTGATCCAGCCACGCGGGTTGTGAACAGGGGCGGGTTTCATTGCTTTCCTCTCCGAAGGCTTGAATTCAGGAATTTGCAGGAAGAAGCAGGTGGCGAATTTCACATACAACGATGTAATAACAACAACTTGTATTTCGCGGTCCGTGTCGGACTTTACTCATTGCGCCCTAACGCGGAGAAAGGGTCCTGGCCGATCAGAATCAGTTCTTCGGGCGGCACCGCATCCAGATCGACCCGCAGATTGATGCAGGCGGGCCTGCCGGATGAAATCGCGCGCTCCAGCGCGGCATTCAGGCCTTCTATGTCGCTCGCTTCGAAACCGTCCGCACCCAGAGCCGTAGCCACCGCATGATAATCTCCATTCTCCAGTCGCGTGCCCTTGATCCGATTCGGGCCGGCCACGAATTGCTGGAAATGGAGCGTAGCCCCCCAACTGCGGTTGTTGAGCACAATGACAATGACGGGAATGTCCTGCCGCACCATCGTGTCGAATTCGGCCAGGGCATAGCCCACCGCACCATCCCCCGTAATCAGGATCACCGGCCCCTTGTCCGCTCCCGTTACCACCCGCGCTCCCAGCGCGATGCCCATGCCGACACCCATCGACCCCAGATAGCCATGGCATAGAAAATCGCGTGGGCGCGCACCGGAAATCACCTCGCTCAGCCAGAGATAGGTGAGTGCACCGTCTGCAACTACGATGGTATCGCCATCAACATGCCCCATGATCGCCTCAACGGCCCGGAATGGGTGGAGCGGTGTGCGCCCATCGGCCTGCGCCGCCACCTGATCCAGCCGGTCGCGGACCAGCGCGGCACACTGTTCAGCCCAGGGCCGTCGGTCCGGCCAATCGCGCTGCAATGCGGCGGCAGCCATTGCCTCCAGCGTGGCACCGACATCGGCGATCAGCGGCAGCTCAACCTGTTGCAAACGGCCAAGCTCCCGGCTGTCGGGATCGACCTGCACTATGCGCGCATCATGAGGCAGCAACTGGCCTGATCCATGGCCAGTGTTCAAGCCGAACCGCGCGCCCAGCAACAGCACTGCGTCGGGAGCAGCCCCTTGGTCACCAAAGGTGTACAGCCCCTGCACCAGCCCACACGAACGCTCGCCCAGCCGGGATAACAGCCCCAACCCTTCAAAATCAGCAAAAACCGGAATTCCGCTGCGCTCGGCAAGCGTCGTCAGTGCCTCCCCGGCATCGGCGCGCTTGGCCTCCGATCCGACAACTATGACCGGCCGCTGTGCCGACGCCATGATATCCAGCGCGCGATCCACCATGTCGGGCAGCGGTGCAGGGCCGCCGATGGGTGGTCCGATGAGAGGGATCGGGAGATCCTCGCTCACCTGCTCTGTCAAAACGTCCCAAGGTATATCCACCAGAACCGGCCCGTATGGCGGTGACTGCGCGATCCGGATCGCCTGAGCCAGCAACCGCGGTATCTGATCGGTGGCGGTGATGCGAATAGCCCATTTGGTGACCGGCTGGGCCATTGCCACCTGATCGAAACCGGCCTGAAGGGTGTTGGTTTCCGTGTCGCGCAAAGCGCCCGATCCGGTAATGAACAGCACCGGCGTTCGGTCAAGAAAGGCGTTAGTGATAGGGGTCAGCACATTGGTGAAGCCACCGCCGGCCGTGACAAGCGCGACGCCCATGCGCCTTCCCGCCCGCGCATAGCCCTCTGCAGCATGGCCCGCCCCCGCTTCCTGCCGGGTATCGATAATCGGCAGGCCATGGTCGATGCACGCCTGGAAGATCGAGTCTATATGCGCGCCGTGCAACCCGAAGATATGCTCTACCCCCGCCGCCATCAGCGTGCGGACGGTCAGTTCGCCGCCCGTCATCATGCCCATGCTATTCCACCTCGCAATGGAGCGACCGCGCTCCCCTTCGGTCGCGCGGCCGCCACCTTGTTCCTCAACTTCAGCTTACTTGAAATCATGCCTGATGGAGAGGAGGAATGTGCGCGGCAAACCCACCTGCCCGACTAGCACGCCCGCGGAGTTCAGCTGATTGAACTTGTTAACGTAATAGACCTTGTCCGCGATATTCTTGACCTCCAGTGCCAGGGTCCAGTCACTGTCCGCATTTTGCAGCGCTAGGCGACCGTTGAACAGGGAATAACCCGGCGTCGAGGCAATTTCGCTGTTGAACAGGTCGTTGTACACCTTCGACCGGTAATTCCAGTCCAAACGCGGGGTCAACGACCCCATATCGCCCAGCGCAATCCTGTACTGGATACCCGCGCCGGCCTGCCAATCCGGCACGAACTGCGCAGTGCAGCCAAGACACGGACCATCGCCCACACCAGCGGCTGCGCCGAGTTCACGATATTTGAAATTGATGTGGCTTAACGTTGCATCGATTCTCAGATCGTTGACCGGTTCCGCCTGCAATTCGGCTTCGAATCCGGTGATCCGAACCTTGCCCGCGTTGGATACGGTAGTACCAGGACGATTGGGCGTCACAGTACTAAGCTGAAGATTGGTATAGTCGCTTCGGAAAGCCGACAAATTGAGCCGCAGGCGCCGATTAAACCATTGCGACTTCAGGCCAACCTCATAGGATTTCAGTTCTTCCTCCGCAAATGGCAGAACTTCGTCGATAGAGGTCGGACGCGGGTTGACGCCGGGCGCCTTGAACCCCGTCGAGAAGGTCGCATAGGTCATGAACTGCGGCGTCCATTGATACTGGGCAGCCAGGCGATAATCGACCCGATCTGTCTTGGACGTCACGCTCGGCTGGCCGGCGAAACCCGGCAAGACCGGCGAGAACGGATATCCGGCCGGGATGTTACGCACGAAGGTGTATTTCTTGGAAACGTCAGAATAGCGCAATCCGCCTTCGATGCTCAGTTTTTCAGACGGATGCAGCACGACATGCGCAAAGGCCGAGCGGTCCTTGTCCTTCACGGGATCCTTGCCATAGAAGACCAGGCCGGGATTGGTCGCTGTCGGATCAAAAGCGTTGAACAGCAAGAAGAAGGGCAGGTAGATGAAATCATTCAACTCGGTGTGGCCGTCGTAATAATAACCACCAACGGTCCAGTCAGCCAGACCTTCCGCCACCGATCCGGTCAATCGCAGTTCCTGGCTGAACTGGTGATGGCGCGGCTTGAAGTAATTGTCGTTGATATGAATGGGCGCATTGCCCCAGATCTCCGAATATTCGCCTGAGTAGGCGCGATAGCCGGTGATGCTGGTCAAAGAGATGTCCGCGCCGATCCTCCAATTGATCTTGCCGGAAATGCCCCAGGATCGCAGGTCGCTGGTTTTGGGGAAGCTCTGCCCCGTCCGGAAATCGGTATAAGTGGCATAGCTGGTGTAGGGGCTGTCGGTGATGAAACGACTGTCGAAGGGAATACCGAATGTCGTGACGGACGGATCTGCATAGCCCGGAATGCCAGGACCGAAGCCAGCCAGTGCGGAAGGCGGGTTGGTATTTACGGCCAACAGTTTTTCGCCGGTCGGCTGGCCATTGTCGTCGGTCAGATCGGCAATGATGTTAACTTCGAAATCGTCCGTCGGTGTGAAAAGCAAGTTTGCCTTGATCGCCTTCACGTCGCTGCCACCATTGCGACCGGTCACGCAATCGCCTGTCTCGCCCAGCGGCTTGATACGCGGCAGCGTTCCGGCCTGCGCCGGATTTTCGCAGACGAAATCAATCAATCTGACGTGGCCGTCATAGGAATTGACGCCGCCGGAAACCCTCAGCGCCAGCACATCGGGGACCAGGCCGATATCAAATGCGCCCTTGACCTGGATACGATTGAAGCTGCCCAGGCCCGCCTCAAGGAAACCGCTATTATCACCACGCGGGCGGGTTGAGCTGATGCGCACGGCACCGCCTTCGTTGTTCTTGCCAAACAGCGTTCCTTGCGGGCCGCGCAGAACCTCGACCTGACCCACATCGGTCAGTTCGAACAGCGCGCCTTGCAGGGTGCCCTGATACACGTCGTCGACATAGATGCCGACGCCCGGTTCGAACGCCGGCAGAACATCATTCTGGCCAACACCGCGGATATAGGCGAGCACCGATTTGCCAAAGCCGCCGGTGTTCTGCTGAAGCGTAACGCCAGGCGAAACCGCCGAGATATCCTCGATCCCAGCTGCCCCGCGGGCTGTCAGTTCATCGCTCGACAGGGCAGTGATGGAAAGCGGAGTCCTTTGCGCACTCTCCTCCCGGAAACGGGCGGTGACAACGATCTCCGGAATGCCCTCAGCTTCGGCCTGGTCAGACTCCGTGTCTTGCGCATAGGCAGGCAGGGCGATCGCCTGGGCCAAAGCGACCACCAGCGCGCAACGTGACACCCCATGACCGATATATCCGGCAACACCCAAGCTCTTTGATACAGCTTCCTGCATGTTTGATCTCCCCTCCAATGATCGGTCACTGCGCCTTTCGAGTTGACCGCCTTTGTGCATAATAGCTATAAATGAAGAAAATTAATGTCAATATGTTTCCATATAATGCGAATATATGTCCCTTTTTGGGCGCAGGTGGAGGGAACGGGTGAGGTCTCTTGAGGCAGATTTATCAGAAACGCAGGCTGCAACAGCGTCTTCTCAGGGCGCGCGACATCGCATGAAAGGATATGAAAACCGGCTGGTCGCCATTCTCGCGCTGGCAGGCGGCGTAGCGGCGCTGGATGCGCAGGCAGTCTTCTATCTGATGCCGTTCATCGCGGTTGACCTGCATCTCGACAATACCCGCATCGGCATTATCAGCTCGGCGGTACTTATCAGTTGGTCGTTGGCGGCCTTGCTTGTCGCACGACTGTCGGATCGGGTCGGACGACGCAAGCCCTTCCTCATCGGTTCCTTCCTGCTCTTCGCGCTGCTCTCGACCATGAGCGCCTATGCCGGAACCTTCGCGGTCATGTTTGCAGCCCGCCTGTTGATTGGCGTGGCGGAGGGCCCCGTCATCCCGATGCAGCAGGCGATCATGCTGGCCGAATCCTCCCCACACCGTCGCGGCCTCAACATGGGGATTGTGCAAAATTTCGGCGCGCAGCTCATCGGGTCGATGCTCGCTCCGCTGTTCCTGGTCTGGCTGGCCACACATTACGACTGGCATTCTGCCTTTTTGGTTGCCGGCGGCCCGGGTCTGCTTGTGGCGGCGTTGATCGCCTGGCTGGTGCGCGAACCGATCGCAAGTGTCAGGCCGCAGGCGCATGAGGGGCCGTCCTGGGCGCTATTGCTCGCTGATCGCAATATCAGGCTGTGTATCCTGATCGGCACCGCGTCGGTCGCATGGTTCTTCCTGCTGCTCAGCTTCCTGCCGCTCTGGTCGATCCAGAAACTGGGACTGACGCCTGCGGAGATGAGCGTCGTCATGGGCGCCATCGGCGCGGCGGGCGCCAGCTCTGCCATATTGGTCCCCGGTCTTTCCGACCGGATCGGGAGACGCCGGGCAATTGCCGGCTTTGCACTTGTGGGGGCGATAGCTCCAATCGGGGCACTGCTGGTTGGACCGCATCCAGTGCTACTTTGCATCGCCATGCTTCTTGGCTGCCAGATGCTGGGGACCTTTCCGCTCTTCATGGGGGCCGTACCGCTTGAATCAGTGCCAGCGCGTCACGCCGCGTCCGCATCCGCTCTGGTCATAGCGATCAGCCAGATCGCCGGCGGCGTATGCGGGCCGCTGATAGGAGGAGTGATGGCGGACCGCTTTGGCCTGGCGACCCCGCTCTATGCCAGCATTGCCCTGGCGCTGCTGGCGGCGGTTCTCGCGACAAGGCTGAACGAAACCGCAGGCACACGCCAGAAGAACGGACAAATGGAGGGAGACAAGCCATGACGGCATTGTTGAAGGACAAGCTGATCGTCGTCACCGGCGGTGCAAGCGGCATCGGCCGGGGTATCGCTCTGGCGGCGGCGCGCCACAGTGCACGCGCCGTCGTCATAGCCGATCTGCAACCCGACCCGAAGGAAGGTGGCGCGACGACCACTTCGCTGCTCGAGGAAATGGGAACGATTGCCCGCTTCTGCCGAGTAGACGTTACCAGCCGGGCGGATATGGACGCGCTCGTCGCGGACACGCTTGATCTGGGCGGCGTGGACGTGATGGTTTGCAATGCAGGCATCGCCCTTCCCCGTGACGGCTGCGACATTAGCGAGGAGGATTTTCACCAGCTTCTGCGCGTTAACCTGGACGGCGTACTTTTCAGCGCCCAGGCCGCGGCTGCCCAGATGCGGTCACTTGGCAAGCAAGGCAGTATCGTGATGACCGGTAGCATGGGCGGAATTCGCGGGGCCGCAGTTACGGTCGGCTATTCGACGACAAAGGGCGGCGTATGCTTGATGGCGGCCTCGCTGGCCGATGCGCTTGGACCTGATGGCATTCGCGTCAACGCAGTTTGCCCCGGTCTGATCGACACCAGCCTCATCAACGCTTCACCCGGCGTGGCCAAGGCGGCGCAGGGCCTGGTCGATCGCATGCCGCTGCGACGGCTGGGACAGCCTTCGGAAGTCGGAGATGCCGTCGCCTGGCTTGGTTCCGACTGTTCCAGCTTCGTCACGGGCGTATCGCTGGCCGTCGATGGCGGCCTGACGGCCATAATCTAGGACTGCTCTATGACAGACTTATCAGGCAAATCTGTGCTGATTACTGGCGCCGGATCCGGTATCGGACAGGCCAGCGCGCTTGCCTTTGCTCGCGCTGGCGCGGGCGTGACGATCGCCGATAGAGATGCGGCGAGCGGCAACGTAACGCTGGAGATGATCCAACAGGCAGGCGGTACCGCGCAATTTGTCTGCACCGACATATCCCGCGCGGACGAGGTGACGGCGATGGTCGCCGCCGCCGTCGCTCGCTTCGGACGGCTGGATTTCGCACACAATAATGCAGGGGTGGAAACCGCTCTCGCCCCCATTGCGGAGGCGGACGAGGCGGATTGGGATCGGTCAATGGCGATCAACCTGAAGGGGGTATGGCTGTCAATGCGAGCGGAAATTCCGCATATGTTGGCAGTAGGAGGCGGCGCCATCGTGAACACCGCCTCGGTCGCCGGATTGACTGCCGCCCCGATGGCCGGTGCCTATGCCGCCGCCAAACACGGGGTCGTCGGCATCAGCCGTACTGCAGCCGTTGAATATGCCGAGCAAGGCATACGGGTAAATGCCCTGTGCCCCGGCCTCACCCGAACGGGCATGACGGACCGGCTCAACGCCCTCGCACCAGGCATGCTGGATAGCCTGACACCGGCGATGAACCGGTTTGCCAGCCCAGAGGAAATTGCAGCGGTCGCACTATTCCTGTGCAGCGACGCAGCGTCCTACCTCACCGGACAGGCGATCGCGGTGGACGGCGGTGCAACAGCAATTTAAGGAGAAAGAGATGGACGTAACACCTTTGATTGCCGTCGATGAAGCGCCGCCGCCGCCCCCACCTTTCGACTTGCGGAACCATCATTGCGGCATCAGCGTACCCGATCTGGAGGCGTCTATCGCATGGTATCGTGACATGTTGGGATTTGCCGTCGAATTGCGAACCGACATGCCCCAGGTGCCCTTTAGCGGAGCGTTCCTGAAACGCGGGTCGACGCGTATAGAATTGTTCGAACGACCGGGCGCCGCACCACTGCCGCCCGATCGGCGCGATCCCGATGCCGACCTGGCCACACATGGCACCAAGCATATGGCGCTCGAAGTATCCGATATCCACGGCGCCTTCGCCTTCCTGACCGAACGGGGGGTCGAAGTCGCAATGCCGATCTTCAAATGTTGCGGCATGTCTGCCGGTTACATCCGGGATAATGCAGGCAATCTGATCGAGCTGATCGAACATGAAGACGGGCGTCGCGGCCTATGACCACATCAGACAGAGTTCTAAACATCCTTAGCCTGTTCAGCCTCGACAAGGGGATTTGGACCGTGGAAGAGGCCGCCCAGCAACTCGATCTGACAGTCAGCACCGCCTATCGTTACTTCAGAAGCCTTGTAAGTGCGGGATTGGTGGTTGCCGACGAACCGGGCCGATATAGCCTTGGTCCGGCGATCATCCACCTTGACCGGCAGATGCGGTTGCACGATCCGCTCATCACGACAGCGCAGCCGATCATGGCTGACATGGCCTCGGAACTGGGCGAAAACAATGTGCTGCTGCTGGCACGGCTATACCGGTCGCAGGTCATGTGCGTACATCAGGAATTCGTGGTGCAACCGCGCCTGGCCGTAAGCTATGAGCGTGGACGGCCGATCCCCCTACATCGCGGCGCGGCCTCCAAGGCGATACTGGCCTATCTCCCGTCCCGCGCCATGAGGCAGGTCAAGGCAGATTCCGATGTGCCGGAAGATGTTTGGAAGGACCTTCAGCCCCAGCTTCGTCAAATCCGCAGTCGCGGCTACAGCCTCACGGAATCCGAGATCGACCCCGGAATGCGCGGTATTAGCGCGCCCATCCTGGCTCCGGACCAGAGCGTGATCGGCAGCCTGTCCATCGCTGCCGAAGCAACAGTGCAATCGGCGGAAGAGTTGGAGCGATCTATCCAATTGATCATCCGCGGGTGCAAGTTGATCGAAGCAGCATTGGCAGTGCGTGCGGCTTCCCGTGAGCACAACGAGGCAACGCCGTAGGCGGGCTGACCACTCTTCTAATCCTGCTCCGCTGAAATCACGATAGCCGGATTTGCCGCATTTTACGCCAGCCAATCTGCGCGTGTCGGAGACCTCCCGGTCTTCGCAGCAGAGGCCGAAACCCTGAATGCGCTGCTACACAACACAATCGGCCTACCGCCTGGCATCTGCCTCCCCTGCATATCGAATGCGGAGACATGATTGCAGCAACGCCCCTGTTGAATTATCGATTTAATTTAGATAATGGCCTTTAAACCGATTTTTTGAGACGGTCGCTGGTGGTCGAGTAATGGTCCAGCGGACGGGGGGTGAGGAGGCGTTATGAAAGACATCCAGGGCAAGGCCGCGTTCATAACGGGCGGCGCCAGCGGCATAGGTCTTGGCATTGCAACCGCAGTGGCATCGGCGGGAATGAAGGTAATGCTCGCCGATCTGCGGGAAGACAGTTTGGCTGAAGCTGCCCGGACCTTGTCTGCGAAGGGCGCAAATGTGGAGACCGTCGTTGTAGATGTAAGCGACCGCTCCGCTATGGCGGCAGCGGCGCAGGCGACCGTCGACCGCTTCGGCCCGGTAGAACTGGTCGTGGCAAACGCCGCAGTCGGTATGATCGGCCGTGTCCGTGACGCAAGCTTTGATGATTGGGACTGGAGCAATTCGGTCAACATCGGCGGCGTGGTGAACGCCATCCAATCCTTCCTGCCGATCCTGCGCCAGCAAGGCCACGGGCATTTCGCCGCGACCTCGTCCATGGCCGGCATCAACCCCCTCGCCCATGGCGGCCTCTATTCGGTCCAGAAGGCTGCAGTGATGGCCATGATGGAAGCGCTTTGCGCCGAGCTTGCGGACGAGGCGGTCGAGGTATCGGTAATCTGCCCCGGAATGACGCGCACCAACGCGAGAGAGACGATGAAGCTACGGCCGGAACGCTATGCCGATCATGGCATCCGCGTTTCCATTCCATCCGCGCCGCCACCTGACGCTCCGCCCATGCCCAATCCGATGGATTTCGCGATGGACCCTCTCGAATTGGGCCAGCGCGTTCTTCGCGGGTTGCTTGCCGGCGATCTCTATATCCTTACCCATGCCGAATTCGAGGACGAAATCCGGGACGGGTTCGAAACAATTCTGGCGGCCATGCCTTCGGATCGGTTCCCTGCCCCGCCTCCGGGTGCCAGCAGCCCGCCAGGCATGAATTTCGGCGTCTATGCCAATGCTCTTGCCCGCAGGAAGGCCGCGGCGTCATGAGCGTAGAGCTGTACCATTTCGAGCCCAATGCCAATGGCGGCAAGCCGATCATGGCGCTGCTCGAAAAAGGGGTGACATTTACCAGCCATTGGGTCGATCTGCTCAATTTCGAGCAACACCAGCCCGCCTATCTCGCCATCAATCCGAAGGGGCAAGTACCCACGCTGGTTCACGACGGGATGACGATCACAGAATCGACTCCAATGTGCGAATACATCGAAGAAGCGTTCGAAGGCCCCTCCCTTAGGCCTGCGGACGCGCTTGGCCGTGCACGCATGAGAGCATGGGCGCGCTATGGCGACGAATTTCTGGGCCCATCACTTTCGATGATCGGCTGGAGCACCTTTATCGCGCCGATGATGCGCGAACGCGAGAAGTCGCAGATCGACAAGGCGATGGAGGCGATCCCAACAGAAGAACGGCGAAGGGCTTGGGCGAAAACATTCGCGGGCGATTTTGCGCCTGAGGAAATCGCGGAATCCTTCCGTCGCATTGGCATCGCCGCGCTGCGAATGGAGCATCAGCTCTCACAAACGCCCTGGCTGGCGGGAGAAAGCTTCTCCATCGCCGATATCGTCCTGTTCAACATGTCGGGTGCGATGCCGATGATGCTGCCGGATACGGTCAATCCCGGCAAAACCCCCCACTTGCTCGACTGGATGCAGCGGACGGGCTCACGTCCGGCGATCCGGCAGGCCCTCGCCTATTCCCGCAACTCCCTGCGTGGACCTCAACAATGACCCGGATATTAATCCATGCCCCAGTGGGCAATTCCGCCAAAATCCTCATACTCCTCGCAGAAAAGCAGCTGGATCTGCCGGTCGAGAAGGTAACTGTTCCCGTCGATGCGGTGCTTGCTGAAGTCCATTTGGCCAGCCCCTCCGCGTCGCTGCCAGTACTCATTGAGGAAGATGGCTCCGCGATAGCGGAATCGAGCGTGATCTGCGAATATCTCAACGAGCGCTATTCCGATACGCCGCTCATGTCTTCCGATGTGGTGGGAAGATGGCGCACGCGAAGCTGGTTCAAGTTCGTCAACGAAGACCTGGCGCCCGCGACAGCGATCCTCGCCTGGCAGGCCTGGACGTTGCAGAGCCTCAAGGAGTCGGCCAGCATCGCCCTCGCCACGCGCCTGGCTCATCTGCCGGTCGAGCGGCGGCTGTTCTGGGAGGAAGCGCTTGCCGGATTCAGTGCCGCACGGATCGATCAGGCGCGATCCAAAATCGCGATGGTCGCCGGACTTATCGAGCAGGCTCTGGCTGACTCACCTTATCTCGCGGGCGAACTCTTTTCGCTCGCGGATATCGATGTCTGGCCTTTCGCCAGCGTCCTGCCCCGTCTCGTTCCCGATATTGTCAATGCCGACGCCACCCCACGACTTATGGCCTGGATTGAGCGCGTTGGTGAGCGCCCCGCAGTGCGCCGCGCTACGGCTGACGCGCAGGACACAGATTGGGTGCCCGGACCAGAGCCCATCCGATGGGGATGAAGAGGTGGAGCAGAACGCCAGGCGGTGTGCCTGCCCGCCCGGCCTCCCGTTCACAAACCGGCGGCGCGCAGCGTCTCAAACACCTTGTTGGGCATGGCCAGCGCCCGTTTCACCGCCGGCCGTTCGTCCATCGCGGACAGCCAGCGCATGACGTTGGGCGCAGCCTCGGGGTTGACCACATCCGGCATCATCCGCACCAGCCCCGGAACCACGGCATAAGTCGCGATATCCGAAAGGCTATATGTGTCGCCTGCGGTCCAGGTGTTGACGGCAAGGATCGCTTCCAGACGGCGAGTTCCCTCGGCGAGATAGCTTCGCGACTCCTCAATCTGTTCCGGCGTGAAGCCCTCGGCTGCAATCGTCGCCCATTTTTGCTGCCTGTCGGCCATCGGCACACGGGCGATCTTCTCCATCATTGCTTCAGTGCCCAGTTTGCGGGCGAGCGGGTGGAGCAGGAACTGCCAGCCGATGCGGCTTCCATGCGGACCAAAATAGTCGTCGCACCATTTGGTCCATATCCGCATCCGCGCACGGCCGAGCGCATCAGCAGGCTTGAGCGACGGGCCATCGAACGCTTCGTCGAGATATTCGTTGATCACCGAAGATTCAGTCAGGATCGCACCGTCATGATCGATCGCCGGCACAAGCCCGTCGGGATTGACCGCCAGATAGTCGTCCGAATGCTGTTCGAAGGCGAGCAGATTTACATAGTGGCTTTCGAAGGGGATGTCCTTTTCGAACAAGCAGATGAGAACCTTGACCGAATTGGCTATCGGTTCCGCGTGATAGACGGTCAGCATGCGAATTTCCTTTCCCGTGAATGTGGAGGTTGAGATGCAGGATTTTAAAGGCCGCACGGCTTTCGTTACCGGTGGTGCCAGCGGCATCGGACTGGGGATCGCGCAGGCGCTCGCCCGGCAAGGCGCACAAGTGGCGATTGCGGATATCAACGAGACGCATCTGGCGGAGGCGGTGGCCACCGCCGCCGATGCGGAAATCGTACTGCGGCCCTACAAGCTGGATGTTACCGACCGCACGGCCCATGCCGATGTGGCCGATGCTGTCGAGCGGGATCTGGGGCCGGTGACGATCGTCGCACTGAACGCTGGCCTTGGAGTGATCGGCCGTATCCAGGATGCCGGTTACGACGATTGGGACTGGATCATGGGCGTCAATCTGGGAGGCGTGATCAATGGCGTACGCACGTTCGTCCCGCGCATACGCGGGCACGGCCTGGGCGGTCATGTGGTCGCGACATCTTCGATGGGCGGCTTGGTTGTTGCCGACAGCGGCGGTATCTACTCTGCGGCCAAGGCTGGCGTTATCGCGATGATGCGCTGCCTGCGGGCGGATCTGGAAAAGGAGGGTATCGGCGTGTCGGTGCTGTGTCCGGCCGCGGTGAACACCAATATCCACCAGCATTATGACATGCGCCCGTCCAGCTATTCGGACGCGCATTATTCTCTCAGCCCCGAAGAGCTCGAACAGCTGAAGGCAATGTTGGCGATGGGGATGGACCCCGCCAAGGTTGGCGATCTGGTGATCGAGGGCATTCGCGCCAACGCCGAATTCATCATGACTCATGGCATGCTGGCCCCGGTGGTCGAGATGCGGCGCGATGCCATTCTCGCTTCTTTGCCCGACGAGCCAAAGAATGAGGCTCGTTGGCAGGCAGATCTCATGGCGCGGCGCTTCATGGATCAGAGCCTCGCATGAAGTTCCATCGGGCGCGCCCGCTCACGCCCAACGGCGGGCGCGCTCCACTTCCGTACCAAACGGACGCAGCCCCAATGAGATTGACAGCGCACCGAGTGTGCCGAGAACAGCACTCGTAAGCGCCATCGCCAGGCCCAACTTGGCCTCGCTGCCCAGCACGAAGTCGGTCAAAGTGGCTACTACCGTCGGACCTAGACCGAAGCCGATCACATTATACATGACGAGAAATAGCGCGGTCATCTGCGCCCGCATGCGATTAGGTGTAACGATCAAAAGCGCTGCATTCTGCGATCCTATCGCCGAAACGGAAATCCCCATTGCAAGCCCGAACATGACCAGTGCCAGTTGAGGGCTCGGCATGAGCGGCATGGCAACCGCAAAAGGCAGCGCAAGCCAATGGGCCCATGCCACAAGCCGCAGACTGGCGTCGTTCCGGCCCTGGCGGGCGAACATTTCGGTTACGCGGAAGCCAAGCATCAAGCCAACCGGCATGCAAACAAGGCTGGTAATGCCGGCAGCAGGGCCAAACTGGGCCGGCGACCACCCATGGGCTCGGGAGAAGAAGGCAGGCGTCCAGCCGGCAGCTCCCGCAGCGGCAATGCTGCTGAGCGCAAGCCCGATGAACATCGGCGCAAAAACCCGTCGGTTGTCTGAAAGATAGCGCAACACCTCACGCAGGCTGGCAGCCTCGTTCAAGGTTTCTGCAGGGCGACCTCTGCGAACAGGTTCCGGCACGGTTACATATAATGCCGCTGCCAGGAGGCCAGGCAGTCCGACCATGATGAAGGTTGCCTGCCAAGGGCGCACCTCTCCCAGCAAGGGCAGTACAATTGCCCCGCCTTGCGACAGCGAACCAATGATGAAACCGCCTAGCAACAGTGACAAACCGTTCCCGCACACGAATGCGAATGCCATCAACGACATCGCCCGTGGCAGCTTTTCGGGCGGAAAAAGATCGGACAGCATGGATGACATGGAAGGGGCTACACCCGCTTCTCCGGCCCCCACCCCGAAGCGAAACAGCGCCAGTTGCCAAAAGGCCTGAGCGGTCCCGCACAAGGCCGTGGACAGGCTCCAAACGACGACGCACACGCCCAGTATCAGCCGCCGGCTTCCCCGATCGATCAACTGGGCAAGCGGCAATCCAAGCACGAGATAGAAGGCAACAAAGGCGAAACCCATCACCAGGCTGATCTGGGTATCGCTCAAGGCGAGGTCTTGTTTGATCGGCTCGACCAGCAAATTCAGCAGGCCGCGATCAAGATAGCTGATCGTCAGGGTGATCCCGAAGACAAAGACAGCCCACCACGCCTGCCGGGGCGGCGGCCAAGGCGTACCCCCTTGGCCGACACTGCCTGTCTCAATGACCGACTGGTCCGGGTCGATGGATTGGCCATGCATCTCGAAATTGCGCATCTATGGCAGTCGCAGATTCAGAAGCGCTTGCGCAACGTCAACTGCCATTCGCGGGGACGACCCGGTTGGCCAAGCGCGATGCCGCTGATCGAAACCGTCTCGAACTTGTTCAGGTAATAGTATTTGTCGAACAGGTTGCTCACCGAAAGGACGAGATCGAGGTCTCGCGCTTCATTGCTCCAGGTGATCTGGGCGTTCGCCAGAGTATAGGAATCGATGGTGTTATATGGGTTTTGCACGGCACCGGTAAAAATCGAGCCCTGATAATAGACGTCGAAACGTGGCGTGATCGAACCGGCACTACCAAGAGGAAACTCATATTGTGCACCCGCATTCCATTTCCACTTCGGCGTAAACAGGCGGTTTGACTGCAACGTGATCCCTGTCGAAAGCGCGGCGGCGCTGATTTCCTTGTACTGGAAGTCGAGATAGCTCACCGAAGCATCGACACTCAGACCTTCAACCGGTCGCAGCACGGTTTCAAGTTCGAATCCCTTGATGTCAGCCTTGCCGCCGTTGATCACGACAGCTGAGGGAAAGGTGCCCGCCGAGGGATTGTAGGTGGGCGAGGTCGGGTCCTCGTCGATCGGCATATTGGGATTGACGTATGGATTGTTCGTTCCCAGCAGAATATTCTTGTATTTGTTCAGGAAGACTGCCCCGTTCAGCGTTATGGCGCGGTCCAGGAAGCTGGATTTGAAGCCGAGTTCAAACGCGTTCAGCGATTCGGGTTCGAAAGGCACGACCTGGTTGCTGAAGAAGGGACGCGGATTGATTCCGCCGCTGCGAAAGCCGGTCGAAAACTGACCATAGACCATCACATCGTCGGTGAAATGATAGTCGATGTTTGCCTTGTAATCGAAACGGTCGCCCTTGTAGATCGCGCCGACACCGTCGATGGCGGCCAGCGCAGGCGGTGGCAGACCGGTATTTGGATCGGTACGATTGTAGATGTAGGTCTTTCGCTCGTCCGAATAGCGAACGCCCGCGGTCAGATTGAGCTTATCCGTGACGTGCAGCGTACCATGCGCGAACAGCGACTGGCTGCGTGGACGGGCCGGGTCGTCCAGAAGCGTATCGAACACGGTCGGGAAATAGACCCGCCCGCCCGTGGTATCCTTCGCCTTGAAATAAAACCCGCCGATCGTCCATTCGAGCAAATCGCTGAAGCTTCGGCCGCTCAGGCGAAGTTCCTGGCTGAGCTGCCAGTGCTTGAAATCATTGGCGACCAGCTGGAAGTTGAAGGGGCTCGCATCGGCATCGTTGTTGAACGATCCTTGATATCGCCGGTATGCGGTAATCGATTTGAGCGATAACGAGTCCGATATCCGCCAATCTATCACTCCGGAAACGCCCCAATCCTTCAGGTCATTATTCCGTTGCAAGGCATAGGCACTTGGCGGCCTTGTAATAACCACCGGCCCGACCGGTGTCAGCGCGGTATATATCCCGCCAGGATCGTTGTAGGTTGCATAGTTGATATAGCTGCCGCTGGTCTCGAAGCGAGAATCGAATGGGACGCCATTAAGGAAAAAACGTCCCCGATTTTCGCCATGGGTCAAGATCGTGGCGCCGGGCTCCGATTTGTCGATGCTGAGGTCACCGGTAATAGTAACGGTCACATCATCGCCAGGCGTCCATTGCAGCACGCTGCGCAAGCCATAATATTCCTGCCCACCCTCGCTGCCGAGCTTACAGCTCTTCGACGTCACGAATGAGGGCACTCCCGAGGTTGGATTGAGACAGCCGTAATCAAGGCTGGTGATATAGCCGTCGCTATATCGCGCCACGCCTGACAGCCGCATTGCAAGCCGATCCTGCACGAGTGGAATGTTCACGGCTGCGCGAAGGCCGACCTTGTCGAACCGACCAATATTTGCCTCTACGCTCCCTTCGAAATCGTTCGATGGCTGCCGCGAGAAGAGTTTGAGCGCGCCGCCAATGGAGTTCTTGCCCGCAAGGGTCCCTTGCGGCCCGCGCAGTATCTCCACCCGGTCGATATCGACCAGATCGAAGATCGAACCGAACACGGTGGAATAGTAAACATCGTCGATATAGACGCCTACTCCCGGTTCCAGCGCAAAGTTGGTGTCGCCCTGTCCAATCCCGCGAATGAAGACCTGCGATGCCGGCCCATAGACTGCGCCAGCCGGCTTGATGGTGACGTTCGGGGCCTGTTCGCCCACCTGAGTTACGGACGCGAGATTTCGTGCCTGGAGCATTTCGGAATTGAGCGCCGTGATCGCGAGCGGCGTGTCTTGCAGCCGTTGACTGCGGAATTGCGCTGTTACGATTATCTCCGGCACGCCTACATCGCCTGCCTGGGGCGGATCCGAAGGCGGCGGCGCCTCTTCCGCGTTGGCTGACTGACCAACAGCCAGAGATACACCAAGTGCCATCATCCCTACGCTGCACGCGCGCATACCGCCCATTATCCGCATCGGGTCTCCCTCCCTATTTGACGATAATTAAGTTATTTTGCCTTATAGATACATATTTTCAATCTTCGTCAATATTAATCGATTTTTTTGAACGAGGGCGTGGCGGAGGGTCGACGCACTCGTCGCACACAGTTTGATTGGAAATCTGACTACGGAGCTATTCGGCCTATCTGCACTCAGACGGCAGGTTGGCTGAAATAGCGTTGGACCAGTTCGGCCGTATGGCGAACGTGCGTCTGCGCCAACTCGATGGCTTCCTCAACGTGACGATTGATTGCAGCATCGGCCATGCTCGAATGTTCCGTGTCAATGTCACGCTCAGGCGCCTCGGAAACTCGCTGAGACAGCAACCTGTATCGGTCGGAGAAATCGAAAAGAGTATCCATGAAGCTCACCAGAGGTGGCAGTCCGCAAGCGGCAATGAGTGAGCGATGGAAATCACGGTGCGCCTCGCGCGCCGCGGGATTGAGGCGTGGGGGATCACCGATCATCCATTCCGCCCGCCTGAGACGATGCAGCGCAAGGACAACCCCTTCCTCCCAGGCAGCATCACCGCGCTCCAGGGAACGAGGGAGCAGCAGTTCATAAAGCGCGCAACGGGTTTCCGTAAGCTCCTGCAATTCTTCCAAGGATACGGGAGCAACGATGAAGCCGCGCTGATCGAGCTGCACGACCAATCGCTCCGTCGAAAGGCGATTGAGCGCTTCCCTGATGGGAGAAGTTCCCAAACCGTAACGCTGTTTGAGTGCGTCGATGCGCAGCTTTTCGCCGGGCGCCAGGCCACCCGCCACGATCTCGTCCCGCAGACGTTCATAGATCGAGGAAGCCAGAGTGGCGCGATTGTTTCCTTCGTTGGACAAGCCCCGTCGTCCCATAAGCCAAAAAATCTCCAAACTGCGGCGCAGCGTTTCACTGGCACGTATGAAGCACATTTTGTGTTGCCACACTACGAAATCCAATTTAATCGATATAATGTCAAATATCCAAATGTTATCGATCATTGGCGAAATCGCGGATATTCGCACTGAAGATCGGCTCGCAGGGAGTCCCCATGATTGAATTCTATACCGCCGCGACTCCCAATGGCTGGAAGGTGTCGATCGCGCTTGAAGAACTTGGCCTGCCCTACCGGCTTCACCCGATCAATCTGGGTGAAAATGAGCAGAAAACGCCGGAATATCTTCGCCTTAACCCAAACGGCCGAATTCCGACGATCGTTGACGACGATGCCGATGGCGAGCCTATGGCAGTGTTCGAATCCGGCGCCATCCTGCTGTATCTTGCGGAAAAGACCGGCGCGCTGATCCCTGCCGATAGCCGCGGCCGGTGGGAAACATTGCAGTGGATAATGTTCCAGGCGGCAGGGCTCGGCCCCATGATGGGGCAAGCGGCCGTGTTCCTGCGTTACGCGCCGGAGCGTCTCGATTACGCCATCGAGCGCTATCAGCGCGAATCTCGCCGCCTTCTGGAAGTGCTCGATTCACGCCTGGCAGATCGCGAATGGCTGGTCGGAGATGATTTCTCTGTAGCCGACATCGCACATTGGAGCTGGGCACATACATATGAGTTCATTGGCCTCGACATTTCAGGACTCGACGGGCTCGCTCGATGGATTGAGCGGATCGGTGCCAGGCCCGCCGTGCAGCGCGGCATCGCCATCCCCCAGTCCATCGACCTGACCCAGATCGACGAAGCAGAAATCGAACGCCGGCGCGGAGCGTTGGCATGAAGTCCCATCACCTCAAGCAGAGAGAAAGATTAACCCTATGAAATTGGCCAGATTTTCCAAGGATGGACAGACCCGGATCGGCAAGGTTGTGGGAGATCAGGTGATTGACCTGTCGCAGGTCGAGGGCGTCACCCAATCCATGCGGCAACTGCTGACTGACCTGCCGCGCCTTCGGGAACAGCTTGAGGCTACAGAAGGCCCGTCAATACCGCTCTCCCAGGTAAGGCTTGAAGCGCCGATCGACGATCCGCAGAAATTTCTCGCCATCGGGATGAATTACCAGGCGCACGCCGATGAGGCCGCCGCTGCCGGGATTCCTACCCCAACCAGCCAACTCTGGTTCAACAAGCAGGTGAGTTGCATCGCCGGGCCGAGCGATCCGATCGTCCTGCCAAAGGTATCGGACAAGCTCGATTACGAGGCAGAGCTGGCCTATGTGATCGGCCGCAAGTGCCGCCATGTTCCGGCTTCCGAAGCCCTCTCGGTGGTGGCCGGTTACCTTGTCGCCAACGATGTCTCGGTTCGCGACTGGCAGCATCGTTCCCCCACCTACACTCTGGGCAAGTCCTTCGACACCCATGGCCCGATCGGCCCCTGGATCACGACTGCCGATGAGATTGCAGACGCCGAGAATCTGGAGATAAAGCTTACGGTAGACGGAGTGACCCGCCAGCAGGCGCTGACCAATGACCTCATCTACAAGATCGCCGAGCAGATCGAATATCTGACCACCGTGATGACGCTTTATCCGGGTGACATCATCGCCACTGGTACCCCCTCCGGCGTGGCGGCGGTCGATCAGAATTGGCTGAAGCCGGGCCAGATCGTGCGCGTGGAAATCGAAGGACTTGGAGCGATAGAAAACCCAGTTGTCGCCGAGTGACCATCACCCGTAGCAGGCGATATCGAGGTCTGGTGCAAAGGGAGAGACACAATGCGTTTCGTCAATAACACCTGGTATTGTGCAGGATGGTCGGGCGAACTTGGCGACACCCCCTTCGGACGCACCTATAACGACAAGCCGATAGTGTTCTATCGGGATGAGAGCGGTGCGCCAGTGGCGCTCGGCGGGGCATGCCCACATCGGTTTGCCCCGCTGGCGCAGGGTCGCGTCACCGGCGACCGGATCGTATGCCCCTATCATGGCCTCGAATTTGATCGAAGCGGTGCCTGTGTTCACAATCCGCACGGAACCGGAGCTATCCCTCCCAACGCGCGGGTCGAAACCTATCCGGTCATAGAGAAGAACGGTGCAATCTGGCTGTGGCTCGGCGATCCCGCGGAGGCCGATCCGTCCCTGCTCAGTGATACGGACTGGCTGCTTTCACCGGATTATGCGGTGATTACCGGCTACCTCAAGGTAAATGCCAATTACCAGCTCGTGACCGACAATTTGCTTGATCTCACCCATGCGCCTTTCCTCCACCCGGATACACTTGGAGGGAGGCCCGAGGATTCATTTGGAGACAGGATGCACCATGATTTCCGAATGGAGGACGGAAACGTCATTCATTCCGACTATCATGTTTCCCCCATGCCGCGTCCGACACCACAGATGATGCCGCTGTGGGGCGATCGACCGAGTCTGTTCAGTTCGAAGATGACATGGCGCCCGACCGCGCGGATGGAACTCGACATCAACTTGCGCAACACAGACCCGGCGAGCGACGAGGAAATCCATGTGCCGAGCCTGCACTATCTCGCGCCGGAAACGCAAACCAGCACACATTATTTCTTCGCGATGGGGCGCAACGTGAAGATTGACGATAGCGAGCAGACCGAAATCATGGCGCGTTTCGCTCGCATCGCATTTGAACAGGAAGACGAGCCGATGATCCGGCAGGTCCAGGAAATGATGGGCACGACCGACCTGTTCAGCCTGCGCCCGGCAATTCTCGAAACCGACATTGCCGCAGTGCAGGCGCGGCGCATCGTCGAGAAGATGAGGAAAAGGGAAGTGAGAGCATAGCCGGTCCCACGAAGCAAATCCATCGCCAGCCATAATGACTAGACATTCTATTATTGACTGTTTAGTCTACCAAAGGGCAGAAGCCGACGATGTGCGGCGCGGTTAGCCACCGGTAGAAGCAAGACTGCACGATACGAGAGGATGGTCAGTGAACTTGAAGGCGTTGAGACTGAAGGCAACCCTGTTCGTCCTGCCACGTATCTTCGCGCTCAAGGCAAAATCGAATCCGGCTTTTCGCGCTTTCCTCTCGCAAAAGAAATGCGTGGTCCAGCTGCGCCTCGCCGACGATAGCATCGCACGCTACTTTGCCTTCGATCATGGCCGGATCGAAACCACCAAAGGCCGTCACCCCGCCCCGGACATGACGATGACCTTCAAGGACGTGGACACCGCTGCAACGCTGCTCACACCGCCAATCGATTATGGCGAGGTGATCCACGCGGGCAAAAATTTTCGCATCATCCTTGAAGGCGACGACGAAATCATCGGTTGGTTCGCAATGCTTGCTGCAAGGCTGGAATCCGATGGCTGGGAAATGGGTGTCAGGCAGAAGGATGGCTCCACCCGCTATACGCAGATAACCAATGGCGGGCCGCTTCACGTCTATGTCAAGGACGGCCGCATCCTGCGCGCGACGATTATCGAGTTCGACAAGGACGACCCCGAAACCTGGACAATGGAGGCGCGCGGAAAGACCTTCAGCCCGCGCCGAAAGGCCTATGTTGCGCCCCATGCGCACGCGCTGAAATCCGTGGTCTATTCCGATGATCGCGTGCTCTATCCAATGAAGCGCGTCGATTTTGATCCAAATGGCGATCGAAATCCGCAGAACCGCGGGACCTCGGGCTATGAGCGGATCAGTTGGGACGAGGCGCTGGACATTGTCGCCTCGGAGATCCTGCGGCAAAAGCAGGTGCATGGCCCCGGCGCCATCGCCCTCGCCCATCCGTCGCACCACCAATGGGGCAATATCGGCTATTACCTGTCGGCCATGATGCGCTTTGGAAACGCCATCGGCGTAACCAGGGTGCTGCTGAACCCCGACAGTTGGGAGGGCTGGTATTGGGGCGCTATGCACCATTTCGGCAATTCGATGCGACTGGGTGCAACCTCCGGCTATGGCACGCTGGAGGATGCGCTCAAGGAATGCGAACTCATCGTCTACTGGTCGAGCGATCCGGAATCGCAGTTCGGAGCCTACGGCGGAACCGAAGCGAGCGAACGCCGCCTGTGGGCCAAGGAGCTTGGGATCGAAGCGGTCCACATCAATCCGCACTACAGCCCAACGGCTGCCTTCACGGGCGGAAAATGGATGCCTATCCGGCCGGGGACCGACACCGCACTCGCGCTCTCCCTCATGTATGTGTGGATCGTCGAGGACACATATGACCATCATTTCGTAGAAAACCGTTCGACCGGCTTCGACGAATGGAAGGCCTATGTGCTGGGCGAGACGGACGGCCAGCCGAAAACCCCCGAATGGCAGGAAGGAGAAACCGGCATCCCTGCGCGCGAAGCCCGCGCTCTTGCCCGGCTATGGGCGAGCAAGCGGACTTACCTCGGCTGCGGCGTGAACGGTGGCGGTTTTGGCGGCGCCTGCCGCAATGCCAGCGGCATCCAGTGGGCCCGCGCGATGGTGATGCTGATGGCAATGCAGGGATGGGGCAAGCCGGGTGTCAATTTCGGCAATCTCACTACCGGCACGCCGGTCGACCTGGAATTCTACTTTCCCGGCTATGGCGACGGCGGCATTTCCGGAGAGCTGATGGCGACGGGTTCGGCGACCAACAATTATGTGCGCATGCCGCATCTGCTCTCGATGAATCCGGTGTCGCAGATCGTTCCGCGGCAGCGCCTGCCGGAGGCGATCCTCGAAGGGCACGCCGAAGGCTACCTGCTTGAGCCGACAAGCCTGGAGATTCAGTTTCGCCCCTATTTCTATCCCGCACCGGGTCATTCGAAAATCCACATGCTCTATCGCTATGGGGGATCGTCCATGGGCACGATCGCGGACTCCTCCCGCTTTGTTGAGATGTACCGGTCGAGCGAACTGGAATGCGTCGTCGCACAATCCATATGGATGGAGGGCGAGGCCAAGTTCGCCGATATCATCCTGCCGGCCTGCACGCAGTTTGAACGGTTCGACATCGGTGAATGGTCGAACACCTCGGGATTCGGCTACCATTGGCAGGCGCAGCTCAACCACCGGATCATCGCGCTGCAGCACAAATGCATCGAGCCGCTCGGGGAATCCAAGTCGGACTATCAGATCTTCTGGGACATCTGCAAAAGGCTGGGCCTGGGAAATTACTTTTCTGAAGGTTGTTCGGAACTGGATTGGGCCAAACGTGTCTTCGACTCCTCCGATCTGTCCCGGCACATCAGTTGGAAGGAGTTCATAAAGAAAGGCTATTTCGTCGTTCCGCCCGAAAAACCGGCGCTCAAGACCAAGGTTGACATGCGCTGGTTCTATGAAGGGCGCGCGAAGGATTTGCCGGAACCCTTCCCTCTCCCCGGCGCCTATAGCCAGAAATATCTTCACGGGCTCCAGACCCAATCCGGCCTGTTCGAATTCATTCCCAATTCGCTCAAGCGCCTCCAGCCCGAACGACCCGACAGGCCGGCACTGATGCGTTACACCCGCCCCTTCGAAGGGGCCCGCGAAGGCGAGGCTTACAAGCGATTACCCATCCAGCTTATCACGCCCCATCAGCGTTTCAGCTTCCACACTTCGCAGGACGGCAAGGGCGGCGCGATTAGCGATGTGGCCGATCACCGCGTCCGCATCGACGGGCATTATTTCTGGATCATCCGCATCGCCGAAGACGATGCAAAGGCACGCGGAGTCGCCCATCACGACCTGGTGCGGGTATATAACGATCATGGCAGCGTGATCTGCGCGGCCGAAGTCACCAACCGCCTCGCGGCCGGCGTCGCCCATTCCTACGAATCCTCGGCGACCTACCAGCCGCTGGGCGAGCCCGGCGCATCACCAGAGATTGGCGGGTGCGTGAACATCCTTACTCCGAACCGCATGCAGGCGGACGGCACGGTTGCGTCCTCCGGATCGCTTTGTCTGGTCGAGATCGAAAAATGGGATGAGAGCCGAACATGGCTGGAGGCAGCCGAATGACAAAGTGGAACCTGATCTTCGACGTCGCGCGCTGCAACAACTGCAACAACTGCGTGCTCGCGACCAAGGACGAATATCTCGGCAACCGTTTCGACGGCTATTCCGAGCCGGCTCCGAAGCTCGGCGATCTTTGGCTGACTCTCAAGCGGCATGAGCGCGGTGCCGCGCCGATGATCGATGTGTCCCACTATATCGAGACCTGCCAGCAATGCGATGATGCACCTTGCATCAACGATGCGACGCGCGATGCCATTTCCAAGCGCCCTGACGGGATTGTCGTGATCGATCCGGAAAAAGCCAAGGGACGCAAGGATTTCGTCCAGGCTTGCCCTTATGGCCAGATCTTCTGGAATGAGGAACAAGACCTGCCGCAAAAATGGTCGTTCGACGCCCATCTGCTCGATGCGGGATGGGCCGAACCGCGTTGCTCGCAAGCTTGCCCAACTCAAGCGCTGACCACTGTGCGGCTGAGCGAAGCGGAAATGGCACGGAAGGCGCAGGCCGAGGGGCTCGTCAATCTGCACCCAGAACTCGGGACAAAACCGCGAATCTGGTATCGAAATTTTAACAGAGTGACACACGCGTTCCTGGGCGGAACCGTAGTGACGATGAGCGACAATTCAGAGGATTGCGCCGAAGGCGTGACGGTCGAGCTGTCACGTGACGGAGCCGTCGTGTCAACATGCCTGACTGACGCTTTTGGCGATTTCAAGTTCGAGCCGCTGGAAGCGGGTGGCGAAAGCTACCGGCTGCGGATTCTCGCAAAGGACGGCACGGAGCTCGCCATTCGTGACGCTCCGCTCGAAACGAGCCGCCACATCGGCGTGATCGCCATTTCGTCGCAATGAGACTTGCCCGTTTTTGAAGGGAAAACACCATGACCGTCACCGAAGAAACCGATCGCGCCAAACTGCTCGAACAGACAGGAACAAGTCCCGAAAAGCTTGCCCACATCGTTCTGCGCACGCCCGAATTCGAGAAGATGCGCGACTTCTATCTCACCTTCCTGAACGCGCGCGTCGCCTATCAGAACGACTTTGTATCCTTCCTGCGTTATGACGACGAGCATCATCGGATCGTTATTATCAGGATGCCGGACCTGGCACCGGTGCAGCATCGGGCAGCCGGCCTCGAACATTATGCCTTCACCTATCCGACGATGGGGGCGCTGCTGGCCAACTATGTCCGGTTGAAGGCGATCGATATCCATCCGTGCTGGTGCATCAACCACGGGTTCACGACTTCTATCTACTATCGCGACCCTGACGGAAACATGGTCGAGACCCAGTTCGACAATATGGATGTCGCGCAGGCCGATGCCTTCATGACGGGCGATTATTTCGACAAGAATCCCATCGGCGTCGATTTTGACCCGGAACTGCTGCTCGCACGTTATCGCAATGGCGATCCGCTGGCCGAATTGGTCAAGCTAAAGGCAGCCCCCTATGCAGCGGGCGTACCCCATATCCGCCCAGAAGGCGTTCCTCCCTATGACGCTGATGGCGAGCTGCTTTAGGCGATGCAAACCCTTCGACGTTCAGCCGAATACATATGTGACCGCATCCTCTGCTGTATTCGCCGCCAGATCGTCTGGCACGCCAAGCGCGCGCAACATCACAAAGGCAATCTGCCGCCCGATCTCCCTTGCGGCATCATCGCCCTGAGGCGCAGAAAGGTGATCAACCGCCGTCGCGATCAGGCCAAATACGGCAAGAACACCCGCTTCCACGGAAATCTTGGTGAATTGACCCGAATGGATGCCGGACTCGATATCGTGTCTCACGCCATCGTTGATCGGATCATGGATATTCACCCGACGACGGGTGAGATTGACCATGGCGTGATAGCGGTCGGGATGCTCGATGGCGTAACGGATTACCGTGACGACAGCGCGGGCAACCCGGATGGAGGCGTCAGTAACGTCCGCATTGGCCGCATAGACCTCCCGTTCGCAATCTCCCTGCACGAGCGCAACAATCGTTTCAGCAAGGCCCTCCTTACCTTCGAAGTGGTTGTAGAAACTTCCCTTCGCCACGTCGGCCGCATCAACGATATCGTCAATGGTCACGCCGTCGACAGACTTCGCAGCAAAAAGTTGCTGACCTGCGCCGATCAGCGCCTTCCGCGTCCGCGCCCTGCGCCGATCCACTCGCTTTTCACCATCGGCCCGGCCCGGCTCCGCAGTCATCTGGCAGCACATCCAATCACTATTGTTCGTTCTAGTCACTATTATACAATGTGGTTCGCAATATTCCAGAAAATTCGGGCAGCGGCCCGTGCCTGAACCGGTCATCATCACCTGCGCAATCACGGGATCGCTACATGTCCCTTCCATGTCGCCCTATCTGCCGCTCACGCCCGAGCAGATCACGCGAGAGGCGATTGCGGCAGCGGAAGCAGGCGCGGCGATCCTGCATCTTCACGCGCGCGATCCGGACGATGGCCGACCGTCACCGGATCCGGACGTGTTTCGCCAATTTCTGCCACGCATCAAGCAGTCGACCGATGCAGTGTTGAATATCAGCACCGGCGGAGCCCCGGGAATGACAATGGACGAGCGCCTTGCCGCGGCGGAATGGGCAAGTCCCGAAATGGCTTCGCTCAATATGGGGTCGATCAATGTTGGCCTTTATCCTGCTCTCGACAAGATCAAGGATTTCCGTTTCGACTGGGAACGCGGCTTCCTAGAAGCTTCGCGCGACAACGTGTTCAAAAACACGTTCAAAGACATTGAAGACATCCTCAACCGCCTTGGCAAGGGGCACCACTGTCGCTTCGAATTCGAATGCTACGACGTGGGTCATCTCTACAACCTGGCCCATTTTGTCGATCGCAAGATCTACGATCCGCCTCTGTTCATCCAGTTCTGTTTGGGCATTCTGGGTGGCATCGGCGCCGAACTCGATCACTTGCTTCATCTCATCCGCACTGCCCAGCGGCTGTTCGGCAATCAATTCGAATGGTCCATCCTCGCGGCGGGGCGACATCAGATGCCAATGGCAACGCACAACGTCCTGCTGGGCGGCAATGCGCGTGTCGGGCTGGAAGACAGCCTCATGATCGAACGCGGCAGGCTGGCTGAATCCAATGCCGACCAGGTCGCCAAGCTGGCAGGCATCCTGCGTGCGCTCGGCCTCGAAGTGGCAACCCCGGACGAGGCCCGCGCACGTCTAGGGCTCAAGGGTGGTGATCAGGTCGGGTTCTGACTGGCCATCACAGGATCAATACACTTTTTCGATGACAATGACTATTTGGTATATTATTAGACTAACTATAACATTTCTAGCCGATTCGGACCACGAATGGACCTGGCAAAAGCCATGGCCGAGCGGATCTGGGCTTCTGGCCAATGAATAATCTAGAATGGGAGGGAAAATGATCAGGGAACTCAAAGGCTCGGTGGCGCTTGGCGTCCTGGCTTTCGCAAGCTTGCCCGCATTCGCGCAGGACCAACAAACCCCAGCGGCAGATGACGGATCTATCCATGACATTGTAGTCACCGCCCAGCGGCGCTCGGAAAGCGTCCAGAAGACAGCCCTGTCGATCGAGGTCTTCAGCGGTGATACGCTTTCCGAGCGCGGCATCGCCCGCCCCGACGACTTGACCAAGCTGGCCACGGGCCTGCAGGTCGGTGGCGGCACCACCACCCAGGTTTACATTCGCGGCGTCGGCGATTTCGGGGTGACGGCCACGGCCAATCCGGCGGTTGTCACAAGCCTCAACGGTGTCGCCATCGCGCGGCCCCAGGCGATCTCCGGCAACTTCTTCGACCTTGAGCGGGTTGAAGTCCTGAAGGGTCCGCAAGGCACACTTTACGGCCGCAACGCCAGTGGCGGTGCCCTGAACCTGATCGCAGCGAAGCCCAGGATCGGCGAGTTTTCCGGCTATTTCAACGGCACAATCGGCAATTACGAGACCTTTGCCGGCGAAGGCGCCGTCAATGTGCCAATGACCGACGTGGGCGCTCTGAGACTTGCCTATCAGTTGAGCGACCGCGACGGCTATCTCACCGATGGGGGCGACGACGACAAGCATCAGTCGGTCCGGTTGCAGGGATTGCTGGAGCCAAACGATGCGATGACGCTTCGTCTGGGCGCCGGCTACACACATCTCGGTGGCAACGGGAGCGGATTGGCGGTGATTCCGCGGATACCCGGACAATCGGCCTGGACCGGTTCGACGTCGACAGCTGCGGCCGACTATCACACGGCACTTGCAACGGCGATCTTCATGGCATCAGGGGGCACCTCGGTTCCCCCCGCCCTGCTCGATCGCCCCGATGCGTTCGATCTGCACCAGAACGTGCAGAGCTGGAATGTCGATGCCCAACTCGATTACGATTTTGGCGGTGCGACGCTGACAGTCATTCCGGCCTACCGCCGGACCACAGCCAAATTTTCAATTCAACCAAGCTTCAACTATTCGCTTGGCGACGGAACCGACGGCGAAACGTCGGACCAATATTCGCTCGAAGCCCGGCTTGGCCACACCGGTGACAAACTGAAATGGGTGGTTGGCGCGTTTGCCTTCAAGGAAGATCAGAGTACGGACTTTGCCGTCAATTCCGGTTTGATCCAGCGTATCAGGGTCGCATCAGACCTTTCGACCAAGTCCTATGCGGCCTTTGGTGAAGCAACCTATTCAATCATCGATGCGCTCCGGCTCATCGCCGGGCTTCGCTACACTTCCGACCGCCGCGAACAAACGGATTTCCGGAAGTTCGCGATATCGCCGACAGTAACCGGCCAACCTCCGCTGGCTATCCCATGCTTGCCACCTGCATTCCTTCCTGGAGAGCAGTGCAGCCTTCTCCCGCCCGGATCGTTCGACACCAGCAAGACGTTCAAGAAGGCGACATGGAAAGCCGGTTTCGAGGCTGATCTTACGCCGCAGTCGATGCTTTTCGGAACGGTGAGCACAGGCTTCAAGGCGGGCGGCTTCAATCAGGCTATCGACCCGGCCAATCCGGCCCAGACCCTCGCCTTCGCTCCTGAAACCATCACCGCCTATACGGTCGGTCTGCGCAATCGCCTTTTGGACAACAAGCTGCAACTGAACGTAGAAGGGTTCTATTGGGACTATAAGGATCTCCAGCTCACATCGCTGCTCCTTGACGGTTCCGGCAACATCTCGCTGGCGACACAGAATGCCGGCAAGGCCCGGCTCTACGGCTTCAACGCCGACGTCATCGCCAAGCCAGCGCGAAACACGACGCTGCGCGCCGCGCTCGAATATGTGAACTCCAAATACAAGGATTTCTCCTATGTTCAGGCCGCTGCGTTTACGCCGCCCGGATCGACCGGTTGCGCGGTCACACCGTCCAGCCTCGCTCCAGGGCCGCTGGGCCCGTTCGTCAATATCGACTGTTCAGGCTTTCGGCTTGTGCGTTCTCCGAAATGGTCGGGCAGCGTCGGCCTTGCCCAGATCATTGATCTGAACAACGGTGGCAACTTCACCTTCGATACCGATCTGGCATTTGCGAGCAGCCGCTACACATCCACCAGCTTCATCGCAAACTCGAAGGTCGCCTCCTACACCAACTGGAGCGCTTCGCTGACCTATAACGCGCCGGGCGACCGCTGGTTCTTGGGCGCCTATGTTCGCAATATCACCAATGCAAAAATCTATACCGGCGGCGGCGGCGACCAGAGTCCTTTCGTGACCGGCTTCATCACCAGCTCGATCGGCGCACCACGGACCTGGGGCGGCCGCTTTGGAGTGCGTTTCTGAACCGGAAGCGGTCCCTCCGGCGAGGGGCCGCCCGAACATGAGCGAGACCGAACATGGGCGAGACCGAGCGACAGTTCCCGGCGAACGGGAGAATGGTTTTTTTGCAGGCTGGGTCAGGCTGCGCGTCCGGCTCAACCCGGCCAGTTATTTGAATCGATCGACCTGGAAGGAATGCTGATGAATTACCTACTCGATTGTTGGTACTGTGCCGCCTGGTCATCCGAAGTTTCGGACGCCCCAATAGGGCGGACCCTGCTCGAAACGCCAATTGTGCTTTATCGCGATTCGGCCGACAAGCTGATTGCACTCGACGGGGCCTGCCCGCACCGTTTCGCCCCACTTGCCGAGGGTCAGGTGACAGGCGATGAAATCATGTGCCCCTATCACGGTCTCCGCTTCGACCGAACGGGTGCCTGCACGCATAATCCCCACGGGTCCGGCGCGATTCCTCCCAATGCACGAGTCAAGTCCTACCCCATTGTCGAACGCAATGGCGTGATCTGGATCTGGCTTGGAAATCCCGATGCGGCCGACGAAACCCAACTTTCGAACCGCGACTGGCTGGTCAGCGGCGACTATGCCTGTGCCAAGGGGCATCTCCTGGTTCACGCCAACTACCAGATGGTCATCGACAATCTGCTCGACCTGACGCACGCCCCCTATCTCCACGCGGGCACGGTTGGCGGCAATCCGGAAGACTCGATCGGCGCGATCATGGATCACAAATTCCACATGGGCGACGGCAACGTCATTCATTCGGACTATTTTGTGGCGGGGATGCCTCGGCCGACGCCGCAGATGCTGCCGCTCTGGGGTGACCGGCCCGGCGATTTTCGGGCAGAGATGACCTGGCGCCCGGCCGCGACTCTCGAACTCGATATCCGCATGTCCCCTCCGAACGGGAACAAGAACGACGGCTTGCACCTGCCGAGCTTGCACTATCTCGTCCCCGAGAGTGAAACGAAGACACACTATTTCTTTGCCATCGGACGCAATGTCATGATCGATGATGAGGAGCAGACGGTGTTCATGGGCGAGATGGCGCGCCGCGCCTTCGAGGAAGAGGACGAGCCGATGATCCGGCAGTGTGCGGAACTCATGGGCACGACGGACCTGTTCTCGCTGAAGCCGACGATCCTGGAGACTGACATTGCCGGAGTCCAGGCCCGCCGCGTGCTAGCCAAGCTGATCAGGCAGGAAGCGGCAGCCGCGGCCTAGACCCGTCAATGAAACCTACTCGAGGGACAAAACAATGACCGTCAACACGATCCCCGGTGCGCGTTACCGGATGCCCACCGTATTTGGTCCTGCCATTGGCCCGCGGCAGCATCCCGATGGCAGAATGTGGACGCCCGAAGAAACCGGAACCATGAATTCCGACTGGATGCGGATCGCCTACCGCACGGACCCGGCAAAGCTTGAACGCATTTTGCCGCCGGGCTTCGAACTGCGGGGAGAGCCGATCCTGTCCGTTTCCTGCGCATGGTTTCGCAACCTCTACTGGATTGCGGGTCGCAGCTACGGCATCCTCTCGCTTGATTTTCCGGTGACCTACCGCGGCAAGGACGAGGTCATAGAAGGCAGTTTCTGCCCCATCATCTGGGAAGGCCGCCCGGATGCGATCCTGACGGGACGCGAGGAGCTGGGTTTTCCCAAAATGTTCGCTGAATTCCCGGAAATCGAATGGGACCGCGAATTGGGCACCGCGCGCTGTTCAGCAAGCTGGATGGATTTCACCTTCTTCGACATCGAACTGACCGGGCTGGTCGAAGAAGCAAACCCGAAAAAGATCCTGCCCGGTTCGGGCGGAGGACCGCAACTCTATTACAAGTACATGCCGCGCACGAGCCCGAACGGAGTCGAAGGCGCGGACATAGAATATGTCACCTGCGGAGCCCCAAAAGGCTCGACGGCGGCCAACATCGTGATGGATGATTTCGAATATCGGCGCTGGACCGGTGACGGTTCACTCAACTGGCACAAGGCAACCTTCGAACAGCTGCCGCTCACCTTCAATATCGTCAATACCGTGGCAGACTTGGATATGCTCGAGATCGTGGAGGTCGAGATGGTCAGCTTCGCCGGACCGGGGATCGCGATCGCCGTGAACTCGATGCGTGCCGTCGAGCCCGCCTGAACGTTCAAAAAAAGCCTTGGCCAAGGCGACGGCTTCGTTTGGTTGCCGAGATAACGCATCGTACCCAGACTCTGATGTGTCAATCAGCGCGCAAACGAGGCCGGATCAGCGTACAATGGGAATCAGGTGCTCGGTCAGACGCTCCAGTCATCCCGAAAATATCGATCTGCGCCAAGGCCTGGTTGGCGCCGACGTGCAATTGCTGCCCATCCAGAATGTGAGTTGTCCTGCCTGGGCCGGCTCGCGAGCCAGGTTCACCAATAGCCTGCCCGGAATTTCGCAAAAAGCTGGCTCC
>NZ_JBNKWF010000019.1:47500-67862 GCF_050299635.1 Altererythrobacter sp. | reverse complement strand
CGGATCGGGATCGTGCTGGCCGATGACCACGCGCGCCAATCCCGCCTTGGATACGAGATCGGCGCATGCGGGACCGCGTGCGCTCTCATGCGCGCAGGGTTCGAGCGTGACGTAGAGCGTCGCTCCCCGGCAAGTGTCACCAGCCCGATCGATGGCCTCGGCTTCCGCATGGGGGCGGCCGCCGGGCTGCGTCCAGCCGCGCGCGACAACTACGCCGTCTTTCACGATCAGCGCTGCAACTCCGGGATTGGGCCGGCTGATCGGGCGGGAACGCGCAGCAAGCCTCGCCGCTGCCGCCATCCATTGCGCATCATTCGGCGGGGTCTGCAACCGGCGTGTCCCCATTGTTTACTGGCCCATCTGGTGCGGCCTCGCCACTCGATCGCGCGGCCCTGGCAGCCTCCTCGCGCTGGCGGTCAGCTTCGATCTGCGCCTCCATTGCATCGACATCCATGCCGCTTGCCCGGCCCAGCTCTCGATACATCTCCTTCTTCTGCTCCTCGATCCTTTCGCGCTCCGCGCGGAGCTCGTCCTGGCGCTTCTGGTTCTCGAGATTCGAAGCCGCAATCTCCGTATCGCTGCGGCCCGGCGCAAAGCTGGTAATGTAGGAGACCTTGGGCCCTTCGGGCGGAATGAAGGTCTCCTCGCCAATCGCCCAAATCAGGATCAACACGATCGGAACGGAAGACGCCACGAGGATCGGCCAGCGGTAAGGCTGGGGCTTTTTGAACTCGGACCAGAAATCGGCAATGCCGGACCCGACGTCGAAGTGTCTCTTTGACAACATGGAGGCGAACATAGGAGGCGCCGGCGCTCGACGCCAGAGGCGACACGATGCGAGCACTGTTTCTCTGGCTAGCCGAAGCTCGCGTAAAGGCTTCGCCCATGCTGCTTCAGCCAGTGATCGGCGCTGGCGACATCGCCCTCGAAGATGTCCTTCAGCATGGCGTGAAAACCGGGGCTATGGTCGAAATGGACAAGATGCGTCACTTCATGTGCGACGACTGAACGGCGCACGAAATCGGGCGCCTGCACCAGCCGCCAATTGATGCGGATGGTCTTGCGGTCGGAACAGCTTCCCCAGCGCCTTTGCGCGCGAGACAAGGCTACGGGAGCGCATTCGAGCCCTGCCTTGCCGCAATAATGCGCGGTATCCGCTTCAAACAATACGAGCGCCTGCCGTTCGAACCACCGCCGCAGCCGCCCTTCGAGCGAAGCGAGCGGCCCGCCGACATCGAGCCTGCCGGTAGAGAGCAAAGGACGCCGCGGCGCATTCTCTTGCCAGGCAATGGCAAACTCCTCGCCGCGATATTGCACCGTCGTTCCCGGCATCGGTTCGGCGCGCTCTGGCACCTTGACCAACTGTGCGGCGAGCCATTCGCGCCTGGCATGGGCAAAGGCGATCGCCTCTGCGCTGCGGGCCCAGCGCGGCAGGGTAATCCGAACTTCGCTGCCATCCGGGGCGAGCCGCAGAGTCAGCCGTTTTGCGCGCGGGTGGCGGCGCAGTACGATCGGCAATTTGCGGCCGTCCAGTTCGACCTCTGGTTCGAGCATGTCGCGGCGCAGCCAGTCGATCATGCGCTCTCCCACACGACGATATGATGTTCGAGTGGACCGGCATCGGTTTCGCTGATGACGCGGCCCGCAACCGAAATGCCGGCTCGCTTCACTTCCTCGCGATCCCCGCAGATCAGATAGTGCCATTCAGCCAGCGGCTTGTCCGCCGCGCGCAGGCGGTAGGCGCAGGTGCTCGGCAACCAGGGCACCTTGTCCATGATCCGCGGAGTTAGCCGCAGGCAATCGGGCACGAAGGCCTTGCGATTGCGGTAATCCATGCAGCGCGCGGTCTTGGTGTCGAGCAGCTTGCAGGCGACGTTGGTATCTTCGATCTCGCCCGTATCGGCGTCTTCGATCTTGTGCAGGCAGCAGCGCCCGCAGCCATCGCACAACGCTTCCCATTCCGCGCGGCTCAAATCGCCGAGCGGCAATTCCCAGAAGCGTTCCCTCAATTCACCCATTTCGCCAATTCCGCGGCCACCGCCTCGGGGCCCTGATCTGTGGGGAGGGTGGCGAGCGGCTTGCCCGCCTTGTCGAACAGATAGGCGATCGCCGAATGGTTCACCAGATAGCCACCGCCGGGCATTTCCTCGCCGTGAGAGTAGAACACGCGGAACTTGTCCGCCGCCGCCTTGACCTGCTCGGGCGTTCCCGTGAGGCCGATCAGCCTGTCCGAAAATGCTGCTGCGAACTCCCCCACCACTTGCGGCGTGTCACGCTCGGGATCGACCGAAATGAAGATCGGCCTGATCTGATCGGCCAGTTCGGGCTGTTGCTTCGCAAACTCGCGATAGCCCTGCATCATGCGCTGCACATCGGTTGGGCAGACGTCGGGGCAATAGGTATAGCCGAAATAGACCACACGATAGCTTCCGTCGAAATCGGACCAGCGCACCGTTTCGCCGTGCTTGTCCACCAGTTCGAACGAGCCGCCGATATCCGCGCCTTCGAGCGGCGGATTGGCAGGTGCTTCACTGCCTTGCGGGCTGCAGGCGCCCAGGGCCAGCGGCAGTGCAAGGGGGAAGGAGAACAGAAGCGAAAGTGCGGCTTTTCGAAAGGATTGGGGCATGGCGTGGTGGTTCATGGTCTGCTAACTGGGCATTTGCGACAGGGCTACAAGCCTCTTTGTGACAGGATTTTCGAAAGGATGACAGCATGACGCGTGCCGTTATGCGCACAATTGCATTTTCTGCGGCTTTGCTGGGTGCAGCCTTCACAGCACCGCTTTCAGCGCAGATGTTCAGCGAAGGGTACGAGTTTCTGAAAGCGGTCAAGGACCGCGACGGTGACGCTGTGACTCAAGCGCTGAACGAGCCGGGAACCACGGTGATCAATACCCGCGATCTCACCAGCGGGGAGACGGCGTTGCATCTGGTGACAGCCCGGCGCGATCTCGTCTGGATCAAGTTCCTCGCCCAGAAGGGCGCCAACCCCAATATCCGCGACAAGAAGGGCGTGACCCCGCTTCAATTGGCAGTCCGTTTGGGTTTCATTGAAGGGGTAGAAGCTCTGATAAATGCGGGCGCCGAAGTGGACGTGAATGACAGCGCTGGCGAAACGCCGCTGATCGCCGCCGTCCATCGCCGCGATCCGCCGCTGGTTCGCGTATTGCTGGCCAATGGTGCCAACCCGGATCGGACGGATAATTCGGGGCGCTCGGCGCGCGATTATGCCGAACTGATTGCCAGCAACAAGTCGATGCTCGACGAGTTTGCCCGTGCCGACGAAGATCGTGAGGGCAAGGGCGAAACCAAGAGCTATGGACCGTCCGCCTGATATGGTCGAAGTTGCCGACATGACGCTTGATGAGCTGCGCTCTGCGCTCGCGCCCGAGATTGCCGCTGCGGCGGTATTCGATGGCTGGAGCGATGTGGCGCTGCTTCATGCGGCGGATAGCATTGGTGCCGATCCTGACGTAGCGCGGCTGGCCTTCCCCGGCGGGGCGATCGACATGATCGAAGCCTGGATCGATTCAATCGACCTCGCGATGGAGGCGGCACTGCCTGCGGAAAAGCTCGCCGCGATGAAGATCCGCGAGCGTATCCGGGCGCTCGTGGCGTTCCGGCTTGAAGCGGTCAACGGCAATGAAGAGGCGCTGCGGCGCGCGCTGGCGGTGATGGCGATGCCGCAAAATGCGGCCCGCGCGCTCAAGACCGGATGGCGCAGCGCGGACGCGATGTGGCGGCTCGCGGGCGACAACTCGACCGACTACAATCATTATACCAAGCGGGCCATCCTCGCTTCGATCTATGCCGCGACGCTGGCGGTGTTTGTCGACGATCAAAGCGAAGGGAAGCAGGCCAGTTATGAGTTCCTCGATCGCCGTATCGAAGGAGTGATGAAGTTTGAAAAAGCAAAGGCCCGGCTGCTGCGCGGCGACCGCGATCACTTCAGTGTCACGCGCTTCCTGGGGCGGCTACGCTATCCCAGCACTTGAGTTATTGATAATCAGTTGCAATTAGAGCCGTGCCGTGGCAGCGCGAAAATATGACGCTCGATCATCTTCCGCGCGGCGAAAGCGCCACGATCACTTCAGTCCATTGGGACCGGCTGGCTCCTGAGGAAGGGCACAGGCTGCGCGCGCTGGGCATAGACGAAGGTGCGGAAGTGAAAGTAGCCCACCGCGGTGTTTTCGGCGGTGGCGATCCCATGGCAATCACGATCGGACGGATGACTGTGGCTCTGAGAAGGGCACATGCGGCGGCGATGAATGTCGAGCAGCAAGAGTCCGCGCGATGAGTTCGATTCCCAAGGTCGCGCTGGTCGGCAATCCCAATGCGGGCAAGAGCGCATTGTTCAATGCGCTGACCGGCGCGCGGCAGAAGATTGCGAATTATCCGGGTGTGACTGTCGAGCGCAAGGCGGGGCGCGCCATGGCACCTTCCGGCCAGCCATACGAACTGCTCGACCTGCCGGGCAGCTACAGCCTGTCCGATACCACCAGCCCTGATGAAGAAGTCACGCGCAAGGTGGTGATGGGCGAGTTCGAAGGCGAAGCGCTGCCCGATGTCATCGTGCTGGTGCTGGATGCCGTCAATCTCGAACAGCACCTCGTCTTCGCGCAGGAAGTTCTCTCGCTGGGCAAGCCCACAGTGGTCGCGCTCAACATGGTTGATCTGGCGAAGAGGGACGGGCTGGTGCTCGATCCCGAAGCGCTTGGCCATGCGCTGGGCGTGCCGGTCATCCCGACCGTAGCTGTGCGACGGCGCGGATTGGTGGAACTGGGCGAGGCGATCGGTCAGGCGCGGGCAGGCGATCCGGGGCATGAGAACGAGCGGCCCATCGGACATCTCACTTTGCCCGAGCGGCGGCTGGCAGCGAAGAACATCGCCAAGGCGGCGATTCTGACCGAAAGCGGCGTGCACCGACTCCACGCCGGGCTCGACAAGCTGCTGCTCCATCCCTGGTTTGGCCCTGTCATCCTGTTTGCGCTGCTGTTCGTCATTTTCCAGGCGGTGTTCGCCTGGGCCACGCCATTTGCCGATGCGCTGGACGCGGGGGCGTCAGCTCTTTCCGGTGCGGTCACTGGCGCGATGGCACCCGGCTTTATTCGGGATTTGCTGACCGAGGGGGTGATCGCTGGCGTCGGTTCGGTGATTGTCTTCCTGCCGCAAATCGTCATCCTGTTCCTCTTCATCCTGCTGATGGAGGCCTCCGGCTATATGGCGCGGGCGGCCTTCCTGATGGACCGGATGATGGCGGGCGTCGGCCTTTCGGGCCGCAGCTTCATTCCGCTGCTGTCGAGCTTTGCCTGCGCCATTCCCGGCATCATGGCGACGCGCAGCATCGCCGATCCCAAGGACAGGCTCACCACTATCCTGGTTGCACCGCTGATGACCTGTTCGGCGCGCCTGCCGGTCTATGCCGTGATCATCGGCGCTTTCATCCCGTCGACCAAGGTGGGCTGGGGTGTGGGCTTGCAGGGGCTGGTACTGTTCGCGCTTTATGTCGCGGGAATTGTAGGCGCGATGGTGGTGGCGCTGGTGCTCCGGAGCTCGGTCACGAAAGGCGCTGCGTCAGGCTTCATCATGGAACTGCCGCGCTATCAGATGCCGCGCCTGCGCGATGTCCTGATCGGTCTGTGGCAGCGCGCCTGGATCTTCCTGCGCCGCGCCGGGACGATCATCTTTTCGGCCACCGTGATCCTGTGGTTGCTGCTGAGCTTCCCGCAGGCCGGGCCGGGCGAAGACCAGGTCGATGCTTCCGCCGCAGGACATCTTGCCAACGGGCTGGCGGTTGTTGTCGAACCGATCGGCTTCAATCGCGACATTGCGCTGGCGCTGATCCCGGCCATGGCGGCACGCGAGGTGGCGGTTTCCTCGCTCGCGACGACCTATGCGGTTTCTGCGGACGATGATGACGAGGCGGCTGCTGGCCTGATTCCACAGCTGCAATCGCGCTGGACCCTGCCCACGGCGCTGGCCTTCCTCGCCTGGTTCGTGTTCGCGCCGCAATGTCTATCGACCATCGCGGTGGTCCGGCGCGAGACGAATGGGTGGAAGTGGCCGAGCTTCATGTTGGCTTACCTGTTTGGGCTGGCCTATGTGTTCGCGGGAATTACCTACTGGAGCGCAGTGGCGCTCGGGCTTTGATTTGCTGCCAGAGGCAGGTTGTTCCAGCCCTCTCCCCCCTCTCTGCCACCCGATCATGCACTGCAACGCTATCGGGTGGCTGGGAGGGAGAGAGGGGCGGTATCGCCACCCACAAGAATCCGTGGCGAAAAACTGGCGAACCTGCGCTCGATTGATTAGGCCACTGGGCGAATCGAACTAGCGAAGGATTGTTTTCATGGCCGGGTCTCTCAACAAGGTAATGCTCATCGGGAACCTGGGGGCCGATCCGGAAATTCGCAGCTTCCAGAATGGCGGTAAGGTCGCCAATCTGCGCATTGCCACCAGCGAGACCTGGAAGGATCGCAATACCGGCGAGCGGCAGGAACGCACCGAATGGCACTCGGTCGCGATCTTCTCCGAAGGCCTGGTGAACGTCTGCGAGAATTACCTGCGCAAGGGATCCAAGGTTTACATCGAAGGCCAGTTGCAGACCCGCAAATGGCAGGACCAGTCGGGCAATGACCGCTATTCGACCGAAGTCGTGCTGCGCGGTTTCAACGGTACGCTGACGATGCTCGACGGCCGCGGAGAAGGCGGCGGCGGTGGCGGCGGCCGTTCGGGTGGTGGCTATGGTGGTGGCAATGGCGGATCCGGCGGCGGCTGGAATCAGGGCGGTGGCGGCTCAGGCGGCGGCCAGGGCGGCGGCTCCAACTATGACGATCTGGACGACGATATCCCGTTTTGATCGGGTAGGATGGGTACGCTCGCCCTTCGACAGGCTCAGGACGAGCGGTATCTTTGCGCTCCTTTCCCATGTCCGCTCATGCTGAGCTTGTCGAAGCGCGAGCGGGGCGACCAATGAGCAATTTGGAGTTCCACGCCTATATTCTGCGCTGTGCGGATGGTTCGTATTATACCGGACACACCGACCAGATCGAGATCAGGCTTGCTCAACACAGTTCTGGTGAGCTTGGCGGCTGGACGTCATCGCGCCGACCCGTCGAACTGCTCTGGTGCGAAAGTTTTCCATCTCGAGACGATGCGTTTGCAGCCGAACGGCGCATCAAAGGTTGGAGCAGAGCGAAGAAAGAGGCGCTGATAGCTGGCAATTGGGACCTGGTGAGCGAACTGGCTCAAAATCGGCAAGGTTAGCAGGCTGCGCTTCTCGGCGCTCGCCCTTCGACAGGCTCAGGACGAGCGGTACCTTTGCGCCCTTTCCCTTGTCCGCTCATGCTGAGCCTGTCGAAGCGTGAGCTAATCCCGCTTCAATCCCTTCAGCGCTTCGGCCAGCGGGCCACTGGGGACATCGTCTCCGGTGATACCCGCTTCCTTGCGCGCCGCATCGGCGTTCGGTCCCTCGGCATAGGGATCGATTGCCAGGCCGAGCGATTGCGCCACCGCTTCGCCCAGGTCGAAACTGTCGCCCACATATTCAATCTCGTCGCACTCGTCGGGCGAAAGCTCGATCTCGATTTCCTCATCGAGGGCCAGCGCAGGGTCGAGCGCGCCTTCTTCGACGAATCGCAGCGAAAGCGGTTCGCTGATCGTAACGTCGAACTCTTCGCCTGAAATCGCGCAAGCCTGCACGATCTTCGCTTCGAGAGCTCCCGTCGCCAGCACCGCCTTGCCGTCCTGCTCCAGGCTCAGCTCGGCACGCAATGATTGGACGCACGGCAGGCCGAATCGGCTGGCCAGCGCCGCGCGCTCGGCTTCGGTGGCTTCGACCACGACCGGGTCGGCCGGAAGCGGCCTGACCTTGACCATCCGTGTGAGTTCGCTCGCGCTCATGCCTGGAACTCCGCTGCCAGAAGTGCACTGTCCTCGACTGCAGCGAGCCTGGTCGAAAGCGCGGAGAGCCGTTCTGCGACACATGCAGGCGATCCGCCATCCGCGAATGTCACATTGCGATCCACCGCAGCGGTGAGCCTTTGGCCGTCTTCTTCCACCAAGGCACCGCGATAGGCCCCCAGGCGGCCACCCAATACGCCCATGAGCTTGCCGACGCGCTTGCCCACCACCACATCGTTGATGCCGAATTCGCGTAATTGCCCGTCCATGTCCTCGACGAACAATTCGGTCAGCAGCGCGCTTTCCGTTCGCAGGTCGCTCTTTTCCAGCCGCACGATCACCGCCGAGAGGACGGCCGTGATCATGTCGAAGCGTCCGTTGACCGTATCCGCGACCTGGCACTGGGAATACCATTCGGGCGCGCGGGACAGTTCGACCACGCGATGCCACAGCGGCCGGATCGCTTCGCGCGGATCGGGTTCGGTGCCAAGTAGCCTTGAAAGGAAGGACATCGGGGCATTGCTCCAGCTCGGCGTTCAGCCGCAATTCAATTCGATTTGCCCAGTGGCGGCCACACGCGGCGTTGCAAGCCGCGAGCCATCGCCCTAAGGCTCGTGGCCGGAATATAGGAATGGTTGGCGGGTGAGCAATCGCTACGCGCCAGAATGCTGGAAGGTTTGCGATTCGATGGACATGCGAAAGGCTCTGATGATCGGCCTGGTTGCGGCTGCAGGACTTGGCGTTGCAGGCTGCACTTCGATTCGCGAAACGCGCGGCTATGTCGTCGATCAGGCGCTGCTACAGTCCGTTCAGCCCGGGATCGACAATATGCGCTCGGTCGAAGGCACTTTGGGCCGCCCCAGCTTCATCAGCGAATATGGCGAGAAGACCTGGTATTATGTCTCCTCCGTCACCAGGCGCCGCCCATTTGTCCGCCCGCGGATCCAGCAGCATTCGGTGCTGGCGGTGCGGTTCGATCCTGCCGGTAACGTCGCTTCGGTCGATCGTTCAGGGGTCGAACAGATTGCCTATGTTCGTCCCGATGGTGACGAGACGCCGACGCTCGGCCGGGAGCGCGGCTTCCTGGAGGATCTGTTCGGCAATATCGGCACAGTCGGTGCGCCGGGCGCAGGTGGAGGCGGCCCCGGCGGCTAGGTCCTGAGACGCCGTTCGCGGCCACACCGAGCTTGACCGGCGCGCTCTTGTCCCCATATCCCGCTGCATGAGCGAGGATAAAGCGAGCCACGGCCTGATCCAGTGGCACGGCACGACCATCATTGGCGTCAAGCGTGACGGCAGGACCGTTATTGCGGGCGACGGCCAGGTCTCGATGGGCAATACCGTCATGAAGCCCAATGCGCGCAAGGTGCGGCGTATCGGGGAAGGCGGGAAGGTCATCGCGGGCTTTGCAGGTGCCACTGCCGATGCTTTCACCCTGTTCGAACGGTTGGAAAAGAAGCTCGAGCAATATTCGGGGCAGCTTCTGCGTGCCGCGGTCGAGCTGGCCAAGGATTGGCGGACTGACAAATATCTCCGAAATCTCGAAGCGCTGATGATCGTCGCAGATGAGGAGAGCCTGCTGGTGCTGACGGGGAACGGTGACGTGTTGGAACCTGAAGGCGGAATTGCGGCGATCGGATCAGGCGGCAATTTTGCGCTCGCTGCAGCCCGCGCTCTGGCGGAATATGAAGAAGACCCCGAAGTGATTGCGAAAAAGGCGATGCAGGTCGCCGCGGACATCTGCGTCTTCACCAATGGCAATGTGACCATCGAAACGATCTGAGACCAATTCAAAGCATGATCGAAAATCTCACTCCCAAGGCGATCGTCGCATCGCTCGACGAACATATTATCGGCCAGAAGGACGCCAAGCGCGCGGTCGCGGTGGCGCTGCGCAACCGCTGGCGCCGCCAGCGCCTCAGCGCCGAATTGCGCGACGAGGTGACGCCCAAGAACATCCTGATGATCGGCCCCACGGGGTGCGGCAAGACAGAGATCAGCCGACGGCTGGCCAAGCTCGCCGAGGCTCCCTTCGTCAAGGTCGAGGCGACCAAGTTCACCGAAGTCGGCTATGTCGGCCGCGATGTCGAACAGATCGCGCGCGATCTCGCGGAGGAAGCGATTCGTCTGGAGAAGGATCGCCGCCGTGAGGCCGTGCGCGAAGCTGCCAGCGAAGCGGCGATGGAGCGCCTGCTTACCGCGCTGGTAGGCGACAATGCCAGCGAGGCGACGCGCGAGGCCTTCCGCGAACGGATCGTGCAGAACGCGATGAACGACACCGAAGTCGAAATCGACGTGGAAGAAGCACCCCAGATGCCGTTCGACATGGGCGGAATGGGCGGCAATGTAGGGATGATCGACCTTTCAGACATGTTCGGCAAGGCGATGGGCCGCAAGCCGACCAAACGCCGCAAGCTGCGCGTGCCAGATGCCTGGGACAAGCTGGTCGATGAAGAAGCCGAAAAGCGCATGGACCAGGACGATGTCGCGCGTGTCGCGCTGGCCAATGCCGAAACCAACGGCATCGTCTTCCTCGATGAAATCGACAAGATCGCCGTATCGGACGTGCGCGGGGGCTCCGTCAGCCGCGAGGGTGTGCAGCGCGACTTGCTGCCGCTGATCGAAGGCACCACCGTTTCGACCAAATATGGCCCGATGAAGACCGACCATGTGCTGTTCATCGCCTCGGGCGCGTTCCATCTCGCCAAGCCATCGGACATGCTGCCCGAGCTGCAGGGCCGCTTGCCGATCCGGGTCGAGCTGCGCGCGCTGACCGAAGAGGATTTCGTGCGCATCCTCAGCGAAACCCGCGCCAATTTGGTCGAGCAGTACAAGGCGCTGATCGGGACGGAGAAGGTCGAACTGGACATCAGCGAGGATGCGATTGGCGAAATCGCCAGGATTGCAGCTCAGGTGAATGAAAGCGTCGAGAATATCGGTGCGCGCCGCCTGCAGACGGTGATGGAAAAGCTGCTGGAGGAAATCAGCTTCGAGGCTGAGGAGCATGAAGGCGAAACGATCACCATCGATGCGGCCTATGTGCGCGACCGGCTGGCCGATCTCGCAGGCGATAGCGACCTCAGCAAATATATCCTGTGATGGCGGGCGGAGCTCCCGTCAGCGACCTCGCCGCAATGCTGGCGCAGATGGCGCCGCAGCTTGATCCGGTACACTATTGTTTCATGCTGATTTCGCCCGACACCGCGCCGCAGGCGCTGGGCGGGGCGATTGCTACTTTCCGTGAGGACGAGGGCGTTACCGCCATCGTGCCAGAGCCGCTTGCGCGCGAACTGGGTGGAGAAGGCCCGACGATGGCGCGGATTACACTCACGGTGCATTCCTCGCTCGAGGGTGTCGGGCTGACGGCGGCTGTCGCAAGCGCGCTGGCAGACAGGGGTATCGCCTGCAACATGGTGGCGGCCTATCACCACGATCACGCATTTGTTCCGGCCGAGATGGCTGAACGTGCGATCGCTCTGCTTGAAGACCTGCAAGGCTCCTCCTCGTAGCGATCTTGTTTTCAGGCCGATTGCCGCCTGCTAAACCCACCCGTGATCGAAAGGAGGCCGATGCCATGCCCAAGGGTCGATGCCATTGCGGTGCAGTCGTTTACAGCTTTCAGGGCGGGGTGCGGCACAGCTCGGTCTGCCATTGCGAGGATTGTCGCCGATGCGCCGGAGCCACGGGCGTTGCCTGGGTCGGTGTGCCGTCAGACGACTTCGCGATCGAGCAGGGCTCTCCGGTCGAATACCGCTCATCTGCGGATACGAGCCGTTACTTCTGCGGCCAATGCGGCACGGGGCTGACCTATGTGAACGAGAATGTCTCGCCCGGGACGGTCGATATCCAGACCGCCACGCTGGACGATCCCGAAGAGTTTCCGCCAGACAAGCAGGTGCAGATGGGCGACGCGCTGTCGTGGGAGCGCAATTTGCACGAACTGCCTTCCTACGATCGTTTCCCCAGCAATAGCTGAACCGTCAGGGGTGGGGCGCGAGTCCGATCTCTACGCCTGTCTTGTCCGTCAGCGCGAAACGGTCGACCAGATCTGCGCTCGCCCGATTGAGCCCGCGCACCTGCACGCTGCGCCCGTTATGGCGCATACGCTCTACCACCTTGTCGAGCGCGCCGATGGCCGAGATGTCCCAGAAATGTGCGCCCGATACGTCGATGATGACATGATTGGCAGGGTCGGGTTGCGAGCTCTCCGGCCCCAGTGCAGCCTGAAAGCGGTCGACACTCGCAAAGAAGACCTGCCCGGTTGCGGTGTAGATCGCGGTTTCGCCTTCGCGGCGGCGCGTCACTTCGAACATGGTCATCACCTTGTGAGTGAAGAACACGCCGGACAGAATTACGCCCGCCAGCACTCCCAACGCCAGGTTATGAGTCGCAACCACGACCACCACCGTCGTCACCATCACGACAGAACTTTGCCAGGGATGCTTGGCGAGATTGGGGATCGAGTTCCACGAGAAGGTGCCGATCGAAACCATGATCATGATCGCAACCAGCGCAGGCATGGGGACCTGACCGACCAGATCGCCCAGCATGGCCAGCAGGATCAGGAGTGCAAAGCCGGCGGTGAAGGTCGACAGGCGCCCGCGTCCGCCACTCGTCACGTTGATTACGGACTGGCCGATCATGGCGCAGCCGCCCATGCCGCCGAACAGGGCGGCCACGATATTGGCCCCGCCTTGCCCCACGCATTCGCGCTGCTTGTCGCTGCCGGTATGCGTCATGTCGTCGACGATCTGGGCGGTCAGCAGCGATTCGAGCAGTCCAACGGCAGCCATTGTGGCGGAATAGGGCGCGATGATTCGCAGCGTCTCCCAGTTCAGGGGCACATCGGGCAAAGTGAAATAGGGCAGGCCCTCGGGCAGTTCGCCCATGTCGTGAACCCGGTGCACCGGCAGGTCGAGCCAGATCGTCAGCACGCTCAGGACCACGATGGCGACGAGCGGACTGGGCACTGCAGTCGTCAGGCGCGGGACGAGATAGATCATCCCAAGGCCTGCCGCGACCATGGCATAGGTTTCCCAGCCGACATGGGTGAGCTGCGGCAGTTGCGCCATGAAGATCAGGATCGCCAACGCATTGACGAAGCCGGTGATGACCGAACGGCTGACGAATTGCATCACCAGGTCCAGCCGCAGAATTGCCGCGATGGCCTGGAACACGCCCATCAGGATCGTGGCCGCGAACAGATATTCGACGCCGTGATCGCGCACCAGCGGTACTACCACCACCGCCACGGCCGCCGTCGCGGCAGAGATCATGCCCTGCCGCCCGCCGGTGAAGGCGATCACCATCGCAATCGCGACCGAGGCATAGAGCCCGACACGCGGATCGACCCCCGCGATGATCGAAAAGCCGATCGCTTCGGGAATCAACGCGAGTGCGACGACGATCCCGGCAAGGATGTCTGCACGGGGATTGGAGAACCAGTCGCGGCGAAGCGCGCCGATGTCAGGCATATTGTCTATCCATTATGGAGAATCTGCAGTCGGCGGGGAGATGCCGCCCTATGAGCGGCGCGCCATGGCCCATGCTGCATTGCAACACAAGGGGGTGGGGCGAATAATCGCCCTCAGTTTTGCGCCCTGGTTCCGGGCGGAGGAGAAGCTCTGCGTCGAAGAATCTAGGCGCTTGATGGAGGAATGGCGGTTTTGCAGTTGAGATCGGGGGCTTGCGTCGCTCTAATGCCGCGCAACGATATCATTCGAGGGGTTTTCCGATGATCCGCAAGCTCTTGCTGGCTGGTGCCGGCGCATTGGCACTTGCCGCATCCGGTCCGGCGCTGGCCGACCATCACCAAACTGCGGTGGAGGCGCCAACCCTGTCCGCGCCAAAGATCGAATACACGCGCTGGCAACTCGACAATGGGCTGACGGTGATCGCGATCCCTGACAATTCGACCGCCAATGTCACCACTTCGCTGTGGTATGAAGTCGGGTCGAAACACGATCCGCAAGGCCGATCGGGCTTTGCGCATCTGTTCGAACACATCCTCAGCCGCAAGACGGTGAACATGCCTTACAACATGATCAACCGGCTGACGGAAGATGTCGGCGGCGTGCGCAATGCCTCGACCTGGGTTGATCGCACCAATTATTATGAAACCGTTCCTGCCGAATATCTCGAGGCCATGCTTTGGACACACCGCGAGCGGATGGCGAACCCGGTTGTCGATAGCGAGGTGTTCGAGAAGGAACGCTCTGTCGTGAAGGAAGAACTGCGCCAGCGCGTGCTCGCACCGCCCTATGGCCGTTTCCAGCGCTTCGTCATTCCGGAAAACGCATTCGATGTGCTGCCCATGCGCCGTCCCGGCATCGGCAGTATCGAGGAGCTCGATTCGGCTACTCTCGACGATGCGCGTGCCTTCCACCAGGCTTTCTACGGGCCAGACACGGCGACGCTGATCGTGGCCGGCAATTTCGAGATCGCAAGCCTGCGAAAGCTGGTCGACAAATACTTTGCCGACATACCGCGGCGCGACAATCCGGTGAGTCTTGAGATCAAGGGCGAGGAGCCCGTCCTCACACAGCCGCGCATAGTCAACGCAACTGCGCCCAATGTCCCGCTGCCCGTGGTCGGCGGAATATGGAAGGCGCCTTCGACCAATGATCCCGATGCTCCGGCAATCGAGCTGCTGTCTGCGATCATGTCGAGCGGCGATAACAGCCGGCTGCACAACGCGCTGGTTCGTACGGGCAAGGCAGTCGATGCAGCTCATTTCGACCAGATGAGCGAAGATGGCGGTTTCATCGCCAATTTTGCCGTGCTCAGCCCTGGTGCGGATTCGGCTGAGGCCGATGCAATCCTCGCAAAGGAAATCGAGCGGGTCCGCACCGAACCGGTAAGCGAGGCCGAGTTGCGGGAAGCAAAGAACGAGATCTTCTCTTCCGCCCTGTCGCAAAGGCAAACCGCGCAGGGCAGGGCGTTCGAGCTTGGTGAAGCGCTGGTTTCGAGCGGTGATCCCGATGCTGCTGACAAGCGGCTCGATGCAATCGCGGCGGTGACGGCGGATGACATTCTACGGGTGGCCCGGAAATGGCTGCGACCCGAAGGCGAAGTCGAGCTCACCTATACCGCTGGCGAGGACGATCCTTCGAGCTACGCCAATCCCGCCCCGATGCCGACATTCGGCAGCGTGCCTCCGCCGAGCGGACAGCCGCGAGCCGTTCTGCCCGAAGGTGAGCGCATGGCGCCGCCACCTCCGGGCGAGGCCCCTGAAGTTGCGCGTGCCGATTTCGTCGAAGCGACGCTTGCGAACGGAATTCCGCTGGTCAGCGCGCAGACGAGCGACGTCCCCATTGCAACCATTACCATCGTATTTCCCGGTGGCGATGCAACCGATCCTGCAGCAAAGGCCGGGTTGGCCGAGATGACGGCTGACCTGGCAGACAAGGGCACAACGCAGCGCGACGCATCGCAAATCGCGGCAACGCTCGAATCGCTCGGCGCCAGCCTCAACATCTCCTCGAGCGCGGACGGTACCTATGCCAGTCTGACCGCCCCGACGGTCAATCTGGCCGAGGCGGGCCAGGTACTGGTCGATGTGATCGTGAATGCCAGCTATCCGGCGGAAGAGGTCGAGCGAGAGCGCAAGCGCACGCTCGACAGCTTGACCGCGATCCTGAAGGATCCGGGTTCCCTTGCGAGCCTGGCGGCAACGCGGGTTCTCTATGGGGACGCGCCCTATGGCCGCGTGGCCAATCCGCAATCTATCGAGCAGATCGCGCGCGAGGATCTGGTCGCCCATCGCGAAGCCTATTGGCATCCCGGCACGGCAAAAATCGTGATCAGCGGAGGAATCTCCGCTGGGGAGGCCAGGGCTCTGGCGGATTCCCTGTTCGGCGGTTGGACGTCCGATCGCCCGGCTCCGGTCCCGGTCGATCATCCTGCCGGATCGGAGCCCGCGCCGCGCACGGTGGTCATAGACATACCTGACGCGGGGCAGGCAGCGGTCATCGCGGGGGTGCGCACGCTCGCGCGCGGCGATTCCGATTTCTACAATCTCTGGCTCGCCAACACCGTGCTCGGTTCTGGCAGCAATGGCTGGCTGTTCGAGGAAGTACGGACCAAGCGCGGGCTGAGCTACGGCGCTTACAGCTCATTGTCGCAGCGTTCGGATACTGCGACGCTGACCGCCAATGCACAGACCAAGAACGACACCGCAGATGAAGTTGCCGCAGTCTTCTTCGAACAGTTCGAGAAGCTCGCAGCAACTCCGCTAAGCGAGGAAACATTGCAGAAGCGGCGGTTGTATCTGGGCGGAGCGCTGGCACGTAGTCTCGAGACGAGTGGCGGCTTCAATGGCCAGGTCGCAACCCTGATGCTGCGCGGGATCGAACCGGCGGAAGCCTTTCATGTGGCCGAGCGGCTCGCGGCGGTGAGCCCGGCCGAAGCGCAGCGCGTCGCCGAGCGTTATCTTGTGCCGCAAGACACCTCTTTGGTGATCGTGGGGGATGCGAGATACTTCCTCGAAGATCTCGAAAAGATGCGTGGCGATGTCGAAGTGATTCCCTTTGACGACCTAGATCTGTCGCGGACCGAACTGCACAAGGAAACCGCAATCGAGGCCGCTGCAGAATAGGCGCGCTGGCCTATTCGGCGGCGTCGCGTTCCTCTTCGCTTTCGGCTGCCTGGCGCGCCCACATTTCGGCATATAGGCCGTTCATCGCCAGCAATGCGCCATGGGTGCCCTGTTCGGCGAGCCGGCCATGTTCGAGGACCAGAATGTTGTCGGCATCGGCGATTGTCGAAAGCCGATGCGCAATTGCGATGGTTGTGCGCCGCTCCGATACGTGATGCAAAGTCGAGAGGATGTCCTGCTCGGTACGCGAATCGAGCGCGCTGGTGGCTTCGTCCAGCAACAGGATGGGTGGGTCCTTCACCAGCGTGCGGGCGATGGCGACGCGCTGCTTCTCGCCGCCCGATAGCTTGAGCCCGCGCTCGCCGACTTCGGTGTCCAGGCCTTGCGGAAGTTTTTCTATGAATGGCAGGATCGCCGCTCCTTGCGCGGCGCGGCGGATTTCTTCCTCGCTCGCGCTGTCACTGCCATATCCGATATTGTAGCCAATCGTGTCGTTGAACAGCACGCTGTCCTGGGGGACGATACCGATGGCGGCTCGCAGGCTTTCCTGCGTGACCTTGCTGATGTCCTGCCCATCGATCAGGATGCGGCCCGACTGCGGATCGTAGAATCGGAACAGCAGCCGCGCGATGGTGCTTTTGCCCGCGCCGGAAGGTCCGACGATGGCGGTATGCGATCCGGCGGGCACTTCGAAGCTGAGCCCGTGCAGGATGGTGCGATCCCGTTCATAGCCGAACACGACATTTTCGAATGCGATGCTGGCGTTGCGCACTACCAATGCTGGCGCATCCGGCGCATCGCTCACCTCGGTTTCGGTATCGATCAGGCGAAACATCGCCGCCATGTCCACGATCCCCTGGCGAACCGTGCGATAAACCATGCCCAGCATGTCGAGCGGGCGGAAAAGCTGGGTGAGATAGGTGTTCACGAACACCAGATCGCCGGTGGTCAGCCGCCCCTGGCTCCACCCCCAGACGGTGTAGGCCATCGCGCCGCCCATCAGCAGGTTCATGATGAGTGATTGCGAGATGTTGAGCAGGCCGAGCGAGTTCTCCGAGCGGATCGCGGCCTCGGCATATTCGCGCGCAGCCTCGCCATAACGTTCGCGCTCGCGTTTCTCGGCACCGAAGTATTTGACCGTCTCATAGTTGAGCAGAGAATCGACCGCGCGCGCCAATGCAGTCCCGTCGAGCTCGTTCATCTTGCGGCGCAGCTCGTTGCGCCATTCGGTGATCCAGCGCGTGACCGCGATATAGCTGCCGACCGTCAAGGCCGTCGCCAGCACGAGTTCCCACCCGAAGCTGATGTAGAAGATCACCGCCACTGCGGTCAGTTCGATCACGGTTGGTGCGACGTTGAACAGCAGGAAATAGAGCATGATGTCGATGCTCTTGGTTCCGCGTTCGATCACCTTGGTGACCTCTCCCGTACGGCGTGAAAGGTGAAAGCGAAGCGACAGGCGGTGGAGACGGGCGAATGTATCTTCTGCCAGCGTTCGCGTTGCTTCCTGCCCCACGCGCTCGAACACGATGTTGCGGATGTTGTTGAAAGCCACGCTGGCGAAGCGGCCGGCGGAGTATGCCAGCACGAAAGCAATGGCGACCATAGCCGCTTCGTTGGCGGGCGTCGTCATCGCGTCGACCGCTTCCTTATAGGCATAGGGCAGCGCCAGCGTCACACCCTTTGCCAGCAACACGAACAGCATCGCGACAATGATGCGGCGCTTCAGCGACGGATTGTCCCTTGGCCACAGGTAGGGCAGGAACCGGCGCAGCACCTTCCAGCTATCGTGGTCTTCAGGTGTGGATGTAGTGGTGTCGGGCGGCATTGCTGGCCCCATGTGGGCGCGCAACCCGCATCAGGCAAGCGCCCGGTTCAGGCAATCAGCTTTGGAACCGCGTGGACCGCACCCTGCGCATCTTGTCCTGCATCCTCATCTTGCCGGGAAGATCGAACATGATGCGGCGCTTCGAGAAATCGATCGCAACCCGGTCGAACATGCGCAGATGCTGCATCCCGATCGAGAGCACTGGCGTGTCTTGCAGTCCCAGCGCTTCGAATGCCGGTGTGTCGGCATAGGTAATCGGGACGTTGCTGATGGTCATACCCTCGATTTCGAGCGTTCGGGCATAGGTCAATTGACCGATCAACGAGACGCCATTCACATCGGTCGTCACGACTTCCCTTGCGCGGCGTTGACGAATCTTGTCGCGCAAGGCCAGATTCCCCATGCTGCCTTGTGCCCCGGTGTCGATGATTACCGTCGCTCTGACACCTTCGATCAAGGCGTTGGTGATGAGCAATTGTCCCTGTCTCCTGCGGGCGCGAACGATAATTTCATAGCCGCGGCTGTTCGACCGATCTTCAACATCGGCAATTGCAATTGTTTCAGTACGAAAGTCGATCAGCACCCGCGTATCCTGCAGACTGTCGAGCCCGATTATTCCGTCGGCACCGACGTGGTTGCTCTGCAACAAAGGCGCAGCCAGATCATACAGGGTTCGCTTGCCAATCCCGAGACTTTCCACTTCCACCATTTCGACTGGCCTGCGGCTGGCCATTCCGACCAGCGTTGCCATCCCCAGCTTGTCCAGCTTGACTCTATCGTTGACGACATTGGTCACGGCCGTCGCCTGCGAACCTGTGTCGATCATGAAGTCAAAGGGGCCAGTGCCTTCGATCGTGACCGGCACGGTCATCCGGTTGTGCCGATCCTCGTCCAGATCGATGACATCGGTTCTCTCGTCCACCATGCTGGGAGCGATGGATTGTTCCTTCGCCTGATCTGACAGTGGGCCAATCATCATCGCCAGCACTGCCGGCGTCAGCCACAAATGGTACATTCGATACTCTCCCGCGCTCGGCGGCCCGCCCAGTCCCTGGGCCGAATTATCGCTGTCGAGAGTCTACCACCAAACCCGCAGTGGCCCAAATCGCGTGCCAACGCTGGCGGCCCGGCGAATTGGTTAAGGCGCTATCCACCTCGAACTGCCTTCAATATAGGGCCGATCATGTCGGATGTAAGAACAATGGAGCAACCGGAAGTATCGCGGAAGCAGGCCAGATGCGGCCTGTGTGTCATCGTCCTTGCCCATAATGAGGAACGCCGGATCGGTGCCTGCCTTGCCAGCCTGCCGATCGGGCAGGATGGCACTGCGGTGCATGTCGTGGTCAACGGGTCGAGCGACAGGACGGCGCATATCGCCCGCACATATGGCGGCGTGACCGTTCACGATTGGGAGCAGGGCGGCAAATCGCGCAGCTGGAACCGTATCATGTTCGATACTCCGGCTATCGAGGCGCAGACCTATGCCTTCGTCGATGGCGACGCGGAAGTGCTTCCTGGATCGTTCGATGCGCTTGTCGATGCGCTCGCGGAAAGCGGGGCAAACGCCGCATCGGGCCTTCCGGCAAACGGCAGGAAGGCCGGAGTCTATCGCGAGAGCATCATGCGCGACCACGGCCTGTTCGGGGACCTCTATGCCTTGAGCGGCGATTTCGTCACCCGAATGCGCGCGGCTGGGGCTCGTCTGCCTGAAGATCTGATCGGCGATGACGGCCTGATCGGCGCGCTGGCCAAGACCGACCTGGCAGCAGAAGGAAACTGGGACAATGCGCGCGTCGTTCCAGTGGCGGGCGCGCAATTCCTGTGCGAACCGGTTGGTCTGCACTTGCGCGACCTACGGCTTCAGGCCCGACGCATGCGCAATTACAGTGTGCGGCATTTCCAGAACCGGATGATTTCGCAAATCATGCGCGGACAAGGGCCAGGTGGATTGCCGCGGCGTCTGGCTGAAATCTATCCGGAGTTTCTGCCCGGGCTCAGACCACGCCGGAATCCGCTGCTATGGTGGTTTGACCGGCAGGC
>NZ_JBNKWF010000019.1:0-42500 GCF_050299635.1 Altererythrobacter sp. | reverse complement strand
GAACCGTTGAATGTTGAAAAATTCTCGGATGAGCTGTGTTTAGGGGTGAAAGGCCAATCAAGCCGGGAAATAGCTGGTTCTCCGCGAAATCTATTGAGGTAGAGCGTCGGATGTATGCCGATGGGGGTAGAGCACTGGATGGGCTAGGGCGGCGCGAGCTGTACCAAACCTAACCAAACTCCGAATACCATCGAGTCTTATCCGGCAGACAGACGGCGGGTGCTAAGGTCCGTCGTCAAAAGGGAAACAGCCCTAACCTACAGCTAAGGTCCCCAAGTCATATCTAAGTGGGAAAGCATGTGGGAATCCCAAAACAACCAGGAGGTTGGCTTAGAAGCAGCCATCCTTTAAAGAAAGCGTAACAGCTCACTGGTCTAAATAAGGGTTCCTGCGGCGAAGATGTAACGGGGCTAAAGATATGCACCGAAGCTTAGGGTTGCAGTTTACTGCAGCGGTAGCGGAGCGTTCCGTAAGCGGATGAAGCCGAAGGGTAACCGACGGTGGACGTATCGGAAGTGCGAATGCTGACATGAGTAGCGATAAAGAGGGTGAGATGCCCTCTCGCCGAAAGACCAAGGGTTCCTGCGCAACGCTAATCGGCGCAGGGTGAGCCGGCCCCTAAGACGAGCCCGAAGGGGGTAGTCGATGGGAACCACGTTAATATTCGTGGGCCTGGTGGTGTGTGACGGATCGTGGAAGTTGTGTGTCCTTATTGGATTGGGCATGCAGCCAAGCGGTTCCAGGAAATAGCCCCACCGTATAGACCGTACCCGAAACCGACACAGGTGGTCAGGTAGAGTATACCAAGGCGCTTGAGAGAAGTATCCTGAAGGAACTCGGCAAATTGCCTCCGTACCTTCGGAAGAAGGAGGCCCCGTTAGAAGGCAACTTTTAGCGGGGGGCACAGGCCAGGGGGTAGCGACTGTTTATCAAAAACACAGGACTCTGCTAAGTCGGCTTCAAGACGACGTATAGGGTCTGACGCCTGCCCGGTGCTCGAAGGTTAAGAGGAGGAGTGCAAGCTCCGAATTGAAGCCCGAGTAAACGGCGGCCGTAACTATAACGGTCCTAAGGTAGCGAAATTCCTTGTCGGGTAAGTTCCGACCTGCACGAATGGCGTAACGACTTCCCCACTGTCTCCAGGATATGCTCAGCGAAATTGAATTCTCCGTGAAGATGCGGAGTACCCGCGGTTAGACGGAAAGACCCCGTGCACCTTTACTGCAGCTTCAGAGTGGCATTAGGAAAGAGTTGTGTAGCATAGGTGGGAGGCTTTGAAACTTGGGCGCCAGTCCAAGTGGAGCCATAGGTGAAATACCACCCTGCTGTTTTCTGATGTCTAACCAACTACCGTTATCCGGTAGTGGGACCCTCTGTGGCGGGTAGTTTGACTGGGGCGGTCGCCTCCTAAAGAGTAACGGAGGCGCGCGATGGTAGGCTCAGGCCGGTTGGAAACCGGCTGCGAGAGTGCAATGGCATAAGCCTGCCTGACTGCGAGACTGACGAGTCGAGCAGAGACGAAAGTCGGTCATAGTGATCCGGTGGTCCCTCGTGGAAGGGCCATCGCTCAACGGATAAAAGGTACGCCGGGGATAACAGGCTGATGATTCCCAAGAGCTCATATCGACGGAATCGTTTGGCACCTCGATGTCGGCTCATCACATCCTGGGGCTGGAGCAGGTCCCAAGGGTTTGGCTGTTCGCCAATTAAAGTGGTACGTGAGCTGGGTTCAGAACGTCGCGAGACAGTTTGGTCCCTATCTGCCGTGGGCGTCGATTGTTGAGAGGAGTTGCCCCTAGTACGAGAGGACCGGGGTGAACATACCTCTGGTGTACCTGTCATCGCGCCAGCGGTGCCGCAGGGTAGCTATGTATGGACGGGATAACCGCTGAAAGCATCTAAGCGGGAAGCCTCCCTCAAGATAAGCAATCTTCGAACCGTCATAGACCATGACGTTGATAGGCTGGGTGTGGAAGCGCAGTAATGCGTGGAGCTAACCAGTCCTAATAGTTCTTATCGCGCTTGATGAATCCCACCATCAACGACAGTCCTGAAAAGGCTGTCAGGTGGAGGATTTCTCCAGCCAGATACGCCCAACACGCCTTTAACCCAGCAATTGCTGGGAAGGTGCATCGATTTAATTTCCATGGTTATCCCATCGGGTTCAGCCCGATGGGTGGCCAGCATCCGCCTGCTTCATTGCTTGGTGGCCATAGCGTCTGTGACCCACCCGATCCCATCTCGAACTCGGCCGTGAAACCGGACTGCGCCGATGGTACTAACGCCTAAGCGTTGGAAGAGTAGGTCGCCGCCAGGCATTGTAGCCGGCGGGTGCGCGGAAAAAACCCATTCACTTGTCAGAGGGCCAACCCCAGGGTTTGGCCCTTTTGGCGTCTCTGGCCTCGGTAAGAGGTCATTGGTGCGGTGCCAGACGAAGCCGCAGGCTTCGCAAGGCCGACCGGCCGTCGCGCGGTCAGCGCGGCAGCCGAGCCGACGGATGTCGGCGCTGGCGCTTGAAGCCAGACAAATAGGTGCCGCGGGGTGGAGCAGTCCGGTAGCTCGTCAGGCTCATAACCTGAAGGTCGTTGGTTCAAATCCAACCCCCGCAACCACCGAAACTCCCAATATTTGAATTGAGTGCAGGCCAGTTGGCCCTGCCTGTCGCGTGACCCCAGCGGCGCTTGCGGCCCGGATCTGCCCGTTAGCGGGCCGCCGGCGATACCGTCGCCGCATTCTCCGAGAGAGCGTGCCTGGGCCCCGCATTTCCAACAAACAGCAGCCGCTCCGTCATTCGGGGCGGCTTTTGTCGTTTTGGGCAGGGACATGATCCGCCACGCCTGCAGACAGTGTCAGCATAGTGCTGCTCCTGCGGTCAGGGTGCGGCAGAGGCTTGGTGCGAGCAACCAACTCTCTGAAAGGGGTGTTCCCCCGCCTCGGTGCTTCACCTCATGGAAAGTCCCGTGCTCAAGCCACACCGCAAAGGGCCCGCTGCTCGCTTGAGCAACGGGCCCTCTGTCAGTGAAGTATGTCGATTTGCGAGCTTAGCCCGAACGGACTTTTCCGAGGAAGCTTTGCATCTGGGTACGAAGCGAAGACGCCTGTTCTTCCAGATCCGTGGCAGACGACAGCACCTGCGTAGCTGCTGCACCGGTCGCCAGCGAAAGCTCGCGAACTTCGTCGACATGACTTGAAACCCGGTCGGTGCTACGCGCGGCTAGATCGATGCTGCGCGCGAGATCCTGGCCTGCGACAGACTGTTGATCGACCGCCGAGGCGATGGAAACAGCTGTCGTTTCAAGCTGTTGTACCTGGCTTGCGATGGAGCGCAGTGCCTCCACACTTGCTCCCGTCGTCTCCTGCATCGACTGGATCTGCTCGGATACCTTCTCGGTGGCGCGGCTCGTCTGCATGGCGAGCTCCTTCACCTCCGATGCAACCACAGCGAAGCCGCGTCCCGCTTCGCCGCCACGCGCCGCCTCGATCGAGGCGTTGAGCGCAAGCAGATTGGTACGTTGGGCAATGGTCTGGATCAGTTCGACGATATGGCCGATCTGTTCAGCAGAATCGCTCAACTCAGAGATTGTCTCGTCGGCCTTGGTCGCCTTGATGGCCGCGTCGCGCGCCAGCTCGGCAGAGGAAGCGGCCTGGCGGCTGATTTCTCCGATCGACATGGCAAATTCGTCGCTGGCTGCGGCCGCTGCAGTTGCGCCGGCGTTTGCCTCTTCCATGGACTTGGCGACCTCGGCGGTCTGACGGGTGGATTCCTCGGCCGATGCCGCCATGGTCGATGCGGTTGCCTGCAGCTGGCTGGAGGCCGATGCCACGCCGCTCACGATATCGCCGACGGTGCGTTCGAATTGGTCGGCAAGATCGATGATGATCCCGCTTTTCTGCTTTTCAGCCTCTTCACGTTCGCGCTGGCGCTCCTGCTGCTGCTCGAGTTGCTTTGCGGCCGCCTTGGCACGTTCATCGGCGAACTGCTCGAGCCTGACGCTGGCGCGCTTGAAGAGCGCCATAGCTTGCAGCATCTCGCCAATCTCGTCCTTGCGTTCGATTCCTTCAATTTCAAAATCGCGGTCGCCCTGGGCAAGTTGAGTCATCCCTGCGGAGATCTCAGCAATCTTCCCAGCAAAGTCCCCGGCGAAGTACCGAATTCCGATTACCATCGCTGCCGCACCAATTACGATAAGTGTCAGGATGACAAACGACATGTAGTTGAAATAGGCGAGCGCCGAGCTTTCGAGATTGTCGGCAGCCTGCATCATGCTGTTGCCAAAGGTCGAAGTTCGCTCAATCAGCGTATCGCCCTGTGCCGAAAGTTCATAGGCAAGGCCAATCGAAGTCTGGCTCTGGCCTTCGCGTGCGAGGCTGGCGCGTAGCTCTTCGAACTTTGCGTCATAGGCTATCAGGTCTTCTGCAAGTTGATCGGCCTGCGAAGTCAGTAGCGGCACGCGAGCGCGGACCACTTCGGTGATCGCTTCCAACCGATTCTTGGCATTTTCATAACTGGTGCGCTGGCGCTCAAGTGCAGCTTCTTCTCCACCGAACACGAATCTAACGGAGTTGTATCGGAAATTGCTCGCTTCGTAGCGCAGTTCCGCTGCGTCTTCCGCCGCTTGTTGCACATCTGCATGCGCATTGTAGCGCCCGATGACCTGGTACAGGCCGATTGCCATGACCAACGCAATCGCCACGGCGAGGACTGAGTAGAGCGAAGTGACGCTGCGGACCTTTTGAACCAGCTTGCGATCGCGAAAACGCTCGATGAACTGGTACCAATTGTGTTCGCCATCCTGCGATGGCGAAGCGCTGCGCCGATGTGCAAAGGCATCAACCAGCGAAGCGTCCTGGTCAGCTTCGGGTTCGTGAGTAATGTCCTGGATAGCGCTCATGCCACGCCCTTCCTCATCGGTTCGAATGTTTCGATTTGTGTTGTGCCGGCGACGCCCAGAAGAACGTCGATTTCACTGGCAGGCATGGCCTTGTAATAGAGCCATCCCTGTATCTGGTCGCAGCCAGCGGTTCGCACCATGGTGGCCTGCTCTTCGGTTTCCACGCCTTCTGCGGTGACGCCCATGTTCAGTGCGCGGGCAACGGTGATGCTTGAAAGCATCATGGCGCGCGAACCGTCATCGTCACCGGCCTGGACCACCAGCGATCGATCCAGCTTGAGTTTTTCGAAGCGGAACTGCCGCAGGAACCCGATCGAGGCGTAGCCTGTGCCGAAATCATCGAGCGAAACATTCACGCCGAAGCTGCGAATGACCTCAAGGCTTCGCTCTGCGACCACCGGATCCAGCACCAGGCAGGTTTCGGTAATCTCCAGTTCCAGCCGTTCGGCCGGGAAGCCGGTTTCTTCGAGAATATGTCCAAGCCGGATCGGGAACTCCGGGTTGCGCAGCTGCGCTGCGGAAATATTTACCGACAGGGTTATGCCGTCCCACTTCAACGCATCGCGGCACGCGCGCTCGAGCACCCACAGCCCGATCTCGTTGATAAAGCCCGATTCTTCGGCAACCGGAATGAAGATGTGCGGTCCGATCGGATCGCCATTGCGCCGTTCCCAGCGAATGAGCGATTCGACTGCGACGATCTGTTGCGTGTCGGCATGGACCAGCGGCTGATAGTGAACGCAGAATTCCTCATTCGCGAGCGCCTGGCGCAATTCGTCATCGAGTTCGCGCTGGGCTTCACGATTTCGGTCGAATGTCTCGCTGTACCAGGTGCAGCGCATCTTGCCGCCGCGCTTCGAGGCATCCATCGCCACATCGGAACGGCGCAGAAGCTCTGAAGATGTCAGCCCGTCATGGCCTGTGCTCCGGGCCAGGCCGACGCTTGCCCCGATGACAACGCGGCGATCGTCAATTGCAATGGGATTGGACAGCCGGGTCACTGCGTTGCGGCAGATCCCTTCCAGGATCGTGCCCGCGACTGGACCGACCAGGCAAATTGCAAATTCGTCTCCACCAAGCCGGTAGCAGCGCGCCTCTTCTCCGCACAGCTCCGTCAGAATGCGGCCAGCCTCGCAGATCAGCTTGTCGCCGACGCTATGGCCAAAATGATCGTTTACCTGTTTGAAGCGGTCCAGATCGACAAGCGCGGTTGCAACTTCGTCACCCGACTTCGCGCTTTTCGCGATATCGGCGTGAAGTGCGCGGCGATTGGGCAGGCCAGTCAGCGAATCCTTCAGGCTGAGTGCTTCGAGCTGTCGCAGTCTGGCCACGCCGAAGTGACCGAGAAGGAAGATCGTCGCGCCGTAAAGCAGGATGCCGCTAACAAGCAGCGATGATGGAGAAACGAAACTAATTCTGTCGCTTTGCAATACGGCAAGCGTAATGAGGCCGAACAATGCCGACAGGATAATCAGCGGTACAATCGCGACCGCTGCAGGCGTAAGCCTTCCTTGCCTGAGCAAAAACCCCATTCGTACCCCCGTTTGACCCGTGGATCGCACAATCTAGCCAAGTGATTATCTTCGTTTCGCTAATGAACGGTAAACCCGATATTTACCTTGGTTCGCCGCCTCTCCGCATCGCTCGACTCAGCCTGCCAGGCGCATGCGATCTCCGGCGGTAGCCGGCACGGGCTCGCAGATACTTGCGTGTTTCGCGAGCGGTACGAACATGTCGGTCTGGCCGACCACGGTTTCGCCTGCGCCAAGCATCAGGAAACCATCCGGCGAAACTGCGCTATGCAAACGCTGGAATGCGCGGCGGCGTGTGTATGGATCGAAATAGAGCAGCACGTTGCGGCACAGGACGAGGTCGAACCTGCGCCGTGCAGGAGGTTCGTCCAGAACATTATGTTGTTGAAAACGAACGTCTTTGCGAGTGCCTGACCGGATCTGCCAGCCGTTGGTCGTTTCATCGAAATGCTGAAGCATCTGGGCTACTGACAGGCCGCGCTGCACTTCGAACTGGCTGTAACGGCCGCTTCGTGCCGCCGCGATCACCTTGTGCGACACGTCCGTACCGAGAATGTCGATCGACCAGTCGTCCCAACGCGATCCCTGTTCCGCAAACATGATCGCGATCGAGTGAACTTCTTGGCCGGTCGAGCAGCCTGCGCACCAGATCTGCAGGTGTCGCTCCGCAGCTCGCCGCTTGGCCAGGAGCGGAAAGATGTCTTCAGGAAGCTGGTCGAAGGTCGGCTTGTCGCGGAAGAAATAGGTTTCGTTGTTGAGCAGGGCTTCGACGACGTCCTGGGCGAGCTGCGTCTCGTGCTCCTGCGCCAGCAAGCAAGCGAGCTGGTCCAGATTGGTGATGCCGCGTTCGCGGAAGATCCCGGCCAGGGACGTGCCGACCCGCCAGCGGCGGCTCTCATTCAGCCGCTGCCCGGTGCGCGCTTCCAGAAGGTCTTCGATCAGTGCGAAGGAAGCGTGACTTATTTCCATTGTGCAACTCCGGCGGCCGCAACCACAAGCTCGGCCAGTTTTTCGGGCGGTTCGATTGCGCTGGCGAGTCCAGCCTTGGCGATGCTGCCGGGCATTCCCCAGACGGCTGAGCTCGCAGCGTCCTGTGCCAGGATCGCTCCGCCTTCGCCGACAAGGGCTCCCGCGCCTTCCGTCCCGTCGCGTCCCATGCCTGACAGGATCACGCCGATGGCGTGACCTTTGAGCGCCTGCGCCACGCTGGTGAACATCGGATCGACCGATGGCATACAGCCGCTGCTGGCAGGTTCGACGTCGAGCATCGCGTAGAGCGATTCACCACGCCGTTTTACGATCATATGTCCGTTTCCTGGCGCAATGACGATTTCCCCGCGCCTGATTTCCGTGCCTTCTTCAGCCACGACGGTCCGCCGCGCGGAGGCGACTTCCAATTGCCGCGCCAGCACCGGCATGAATGAAGCGGGCAGGTGCTGGGTGATGAGGATTGGCAATTCGAAATTGTGCGGCAAGCTGCGCAAGAAAAGGTTGATCGCGTGAATCCCGCCGGTCGAAGCGCCGATCGCGACCAGTTCGGGAGTCTTCCTGCGCGGTAGCGGCCTTGTGTTCTGTTCAGGCGATGCCGGGGCAGTAGTGGCCAGGCCCGGCTGCGGCGCTCCTCGATGCTTGCCGCCCAATGCGCGGATCTTGGCAAGCAGTGCCGAACGATAGACTGCATCGAATCCGCCGGTTCGGGGCTTCAGCATCGTTTCGGCTGCGCCCATCGAAAGCGCTGCCAGAGTGTGCTCCGCGCCTTCCTCCGTCAGCGAGGAAACGACCAGAACCTGCGCCTTGGCGGCGGTCTCCAGCATCTTTGGCAGAGCTTGCAGCCCGCCCATGCCGGGCATTTCCAGATCGAGCAGGATCACATCGACCGGGAGTTCTTCGAGCTTGGCGATAGCGCGTTCTGCGCTGGAGAAGGTTCCCGCAACCTCCATTCCGCCTTCGTCTGCCACCATCCGCGCAAAGATGGTGCGCACTGTCAGGGAATCGTCAACCACCATCACCCTGATGGGGGCGTGGTTCTCCCTGTCCGGCGATGACTTCCGATTGACCGGGTCCGGGCGGTTGGCCATGGGACCGGCTCTCAGGCGAAGCCGACGAGTTGTAGCTTGATCTGCAGCGTTTCGTGATCGAACGGTTTCATCACATACTCATCTGCACCAGCGCTGATCGCTTCGCGAATATGCGCCACGTCGTTCTCGGTGGTGCAGAACACGACCTTGGGCTTGGCGCCGTTCGGGCGTTCACGCAGTTGAGTGATGAACTCGATGCCGGTCATGACAGGCATGTTCCAGTCGAGCAGGATCACGTCGGGCATGGCCTCGTCGCACTGCTCGAGGCCTTCCTGGCCGTTTTCAGCTTCCTCCACCGTGAATCCGAGTGTTTCGAGAATATGCCTCGAAACCTTCCGGATGACGCGGGAATCATCGACTATCAGACACGTTTTCATTTTGACCCCTATTTTGCGCGCATTCGTGTAGCTGGCAGGCGTAACTATTGAATTAAGCTGCTGCGGCGGGTTTGATCGATCCAGCGATCAGCGCACCGATATCCAGCATCAGCACCGGTCCATCGGCGGTTTCGACGATTCCCTCTGCCGCGGCGGTCCATTCCTCGCCGAAGCCGCCCAGCACCGTATCGATTTCGCTGACCGCTTCGGTAACGTCTTCCACCTTGTCGACAAGCAGGGCGTAGCCATGCTCGGCATGCTGCACCACCGGCGCGCGGGCGTCGGATTGAAGCTCGTCATCGCTTTCGATGCCTATCGACTTGCGGCAATCTATGACGGTTAGTGCGCGGCTGCGGAGCGCGGTCAGCCCGATCACGAAATCTGCAACACCGGGAACGGGGGTGATCTCTTCAAGCTCAATGACCGATTGCACATCCTTTGCGTGAAAGCCGCAACGGCGACCGGCAATGGTTACGGTGACGAGTAGTTCGCTCACGCGGCCTCTCCTTTGCGGACCTGGCGCAACGCTTCGAGAAGCGCCGCCCTGTTGTAGCGGTAGATTGAGCTTTCCTTCTCTTCGCCGGAAACCTCACTGTCAGGTGTGCTGCGCAGATCGATCACGGCGCTTTTCCCGTCGCGCGGTTTCGATGTCCCCTGGCCGTCAAGCGTGATGGCAACATCGGCTTCCTCTTCGTCGTCGCGGACGATTTCGTAGCCAGCATTGGCAAGCAGCGGCGCCAGCATACGTCGCGACCATTCGTCATCCGGCAGGCTGCAGCTTAGGCGCGAAACCCGCTTCGGCACGGCGCCGTGTTTGGCGAAGAGCGTATGCGCATCGATAACGCCGACGGAAACACCATCAACCAGAGTGACAGCTTCCAGCACCGGATCGTCGTCTGTCTTGACCAGTTCCTGATCGAGCACGACCGAATCCTCGACCCGTTCGACCGCGTAGAGGACCTCACTGCTGCCGTCGGAAAGGCGCAGCAGGCGGACATGGTCGTCCGGCAAGGGGCCGTCAGGCAAGCCGGCGAGCGGCAGAATTTCGTCATCGACCACAGCGCGTGCCGCAACGGCGGTCCGCTCGATGGCGTCAGCTGCAATTGTCTCGATCCGCTGGACGAGGCCGAGCGCGATCGCACGGCGATGCCCATCGAAATCGGTGAACAGCATGGCGCGGACTTCATCCTTGTCCTGTTCGTCCGATACGCTGTCGATCGTGCGTTCGATCATGGAGCGCGATTCCGTCAGGAAGCCAGCCGTGCGTGATATCAGCGCAATGTCCAGCACCAGTATCGGCCTGCCGTTATCCAGCAGCGTGGATCCGGCGTAGCAATTGGTAGCCATGATCGCTGGTGGCAACGGCTTCACGACCAGATCGGAGATCGAGTGGATGCGGTCCACGATCATGGCGAAGATATTGCCGTTGGCCAATTTCATCAGCACCGCCGAACGATCGATCGTGGGTGCCGAATGCTCGATTCCGAGTGTGTCGCCCAGCGACAGGCATGGCGTGCGCTGCCCACGGAAATCGATCAGCGTAGTGCCGCCGACCTTGGTAAGCTGGATATGCTCGGCCCCCAGATGCACGATTTCCTCGACATAGGACTGAGGGATAGCGAACTGCTGATCGGCCACTTCCACCGCCAGTGCGGAGATGATGCTGAGCGTGAGCGGGATCTGGAGCAGGAACTGCGTGCCTTCACCCGGCGTGCTGGACACGCGGATCGAGCCGCCGATCTTCTCGATATTGTCGCGCACCACGTCCAGCCCGACGCCGCGACCCGAAACCGCGCTGACCGTTTCGCTGGTGGAAAGCCCCGGCTCGAAAACGAGCTGGAGGATTTCGTCGCGGGTCATGTTCTTGCGTGCGGATGTGGAAATCAGCCCGTTGGCGACGGCCTTGTCTGCAATCCGGTCTTCCTGCAGGCCGGCACCATCGTCGTTGACGACGATCGAGATCTTGTTGCTCGATTGACGCGCTGCAATCCGCAGGATCCCGATTTCATGCTTGCCCGATTCACGCCGGTCCGCCGGAGTTTCGATGCCGTGATCGATCGCGTTGCGGATGATGTGCGTCATGGGATCGCGGATCATCTCGATCATTTCGCGGTCGAGTTCGACATCGCCGCCCTCGATGTCGATCATCACCTGCTTGCCCAGTTCAGCGGAAAGATCGCGTACCATGCGCGGGAAGGCCCCGAACAGGAACTCGAGACGCTGCATGCGCATCCGGGTGACCGCTTCACGCACGTCGGTCAGGATTGTGCTCAGCCGCTCGAACGGGCCGTCGATCGCAGGCTGCGTGCCCGCTTCGCGCAGGCGGTGAGCCAGATCGTTGCGGGCCAGGACCATGTCGGAAACGCCGCTCATCACGCGGTCGAGCAGGTCGACCGACAGGCGGATCGAGCGCGGGGCTGCGATGGAGTTTTCGGGTTTCTGTCCGGACTTCTGATCGCTGTATTCAGGGCCCGCGGTGACGGGTTCGTCTTCCGGGATGTAGCCTTCTTCGAGCGCGTCGATCAGCCGCTGATCTCGCTTGTCGTCTCCCAGCTCCTCGCCGTTCTCGATGGCGTCGACCATTTCTGAGATGCGATCGATGATTGAAAGGACAGCCGTGACCATATTGGCGTCGGGCCGGCGGCGGCCTGCCCTTACCTCGGCCAGGGCATCTTCGGCCGCATGACTGAGCTTTTCCAGACGCGGAAAATCGAAGAATCCGCAGTTACCCTTAACGGTGTGAACAAACCGGAATATCGTATCCAGTCGAGCGCGATCGGTCGGATCAGCCTCCCAGGCTATGATCTCGCCCTCGCTCGCTTTGAGCATTTCGCGCGTTTCTGCGACGAATTCCGCCAGCAGCTCTTCCATCAAGACACGTCCCCACAGCTATTGGAGCCTCTATGCGTTATGATGGTTAACGAATGGTCATCCTCTCAAAGATTTACTGCGCAAGGCCCGCCAGACGACCGCTGCGGCAATTGTGCCGCCTATCAGATTGGCGGAAAGTTCGGCGGCGTAAATCGCGTCCGCGCCCCAGGCGCTGCGCATCAGCCATGCGACCGGCAGCATCACGAGAAACACGCGGCTGGCCGATTGCAGCAGCGCAAAGGAGGCCCTGTCCACAGCGTTGAGCACTCCATTCGCGACGATCAGCATCCCGAACCCGGCGTAGCCCCATGCCGCGATCGAGAGGTATCGCGCGAACTGCCTCATCACGGCCGGGTCTTCGGTGAAGAAGTCCGCGAACCATCCTCCGTTGAATGAAAGGATCGCGGCGATCAGCAAACCATATGCCAGGCAGAATAACCCGGCGAGAGTCGCTGCATGTTGCGCGCGCTCGAACTGCCTCGCGCCGACATTCTGGCCAACAATCGCGCCGATAGACCCGGAAAGCCCCAACAGCGGCACCACGGCAAAGCTTTGTACGCGGCCCGCCGCTCCGAAGCCCGCGACTGCGGCATCGCCTTCGCTGGCGATCAGCGCGGTGAGGATCGAAAGCCCGATCGGGTTGATCGAATTCGAGAGGGCCGCCGGGCCTGCCACCCGCAGCATGGCGGTGAGTGGCTCGCGCAAGCGACAATTGTGCAGCAAGGCAAACTGGAGCCGGAGCGGCGCATGTCTGATCAGCCACAGGCCCAGCGCGATCGCCATCGCCCAACCCGTCAGGCTGGCATAGGCCGCGCCCGCCATCCCGAAACCCTCGAAGCCGAGCGCGCCGGTAATGAGGATGGGATCGAGCACCCAGTTGGCGATTGAATAACAGATCGAGACCATCGACGTCTTGCGTGCCTCACCCTGTCCTCGCAGTACGCCATTGATGCCCATGATCGCCATTTGCAGCGGGAAACCGAGCGCGAAGGGCCGCATATAGGCCCGGATGAACGGCAGCAGGTCGTCCGATACCTGCATCAGGCCGAACAGGGGATCTAGTGCCAGGAACAGCAGCAGGCCGGCGACGATCCCTGCACAAACCGCAAAGATCATGCCCAACAGGCCGCGTCGCGCCGCCTTGTCCTCATCGCCTTCACCCAGCGCACGCGCGACGACGGAATTGATCCCCACCATCACGCCAACGCCCAGGCTGCCCATCGCAATCGTGATCGGGAAGATGAAGGAGATCGCGGCCAGTTGCTGGCTACCGAGCTGACCGATGAAATAGGCGTCGACCAGGCCGATCGACATGATCGCGGCAACACCGATAATCATTGGCAATGTTTGCGAGACGAGATGCCCGGCGATGGGGCCACGCGTCAATTTGGCATTCCCGCTCATTGCCGGTGGACTACCGCCGCGAAGGCGCGGAGCATAGCAAAAACGCGAACAAGATCCGCGCGGGCGCTTGTGCCGCATTCATCCCTCATGCGATAGGGCTGGCCATTCGAACCCAAGTGAAGTGAGGGATGCAGCGCCGATGCCGGGCCTGACCGTGAATGACCGTCCGGTCGATTTCGAAATGGACCCGCAAACGCCCCTGCTCTGGGCGCTGCGCGACGCCGCCAATCTGACCGGCACCAAATATGGCTGCGGCAATGGCGATTGTGGTGCCTGCATGGTGATCGTCGATGGCGCTGCGCTGCGATCCTGCATGATTACATTGGCCGAGGCCGAAGGGCGTTTCGTCACGACCATCGAAGGGCTGTCGCGCGATCGCTCGCATCCCGTGCAACAGGCGCTGGTGGCCGAACAGGCGATCCAGTGCGGCTTTTGTACGCCGGGCATCGTCATGGCCGCTGCTGCACTGCTCCAGCGCAATACCCGTCCGAGCGAGGACGAGATCAAGGCCTCTCTCGCCAATCTGTGCCGCTGCGGGGTCTATCCGCGGTTGGTGCGCGCGATCCAGCGGGCAGGGCGCGTAATGCGCGGCGCGGAGACAATCAGCGCCGCGCCTGCACCGGGAATCAATGCCGAAGATGCGGCGCGCGAGGTCCCTGCCTTGCGCCCGCCTCCAAATGAGGCGGAGCCGGGCCCCGGCACGGAATAGAGGTGGCGCGGCCAGGCCGGTGCCACCCCTCCCGCGACATTCGATCACATCTTCAAACGAATGCCGAAACGCGCGCTGAATGGTTCGGCGGGCTGGATATTGTTGTCGCCGTGAGCGCTTGCATAATAGGTTTCGTCGAACAGGTTCTCAATGTTGACCTGGACCGAGAGACGTTTGTTCACATCCCAATAGGCCGCTGCGTCGACGCGCCAGTAATCCGGCAGAGTCACCGAATTGCTCACCGACGTGAACTGTTCGTCCTGATAGATCGCGCCCAGGCCCAGGCCGAAAGCCTCGGTTAGCTGGAAACGATTCCAGATGCTGAGCTGATTTTCCGGGAGCTGTTCAAGCCGGGTTCCCGCCGGGGCTGCCGCTGTATCGTTGCGGATCTTGCCGTCGAGATAGGTGTAACCAATGTTGGCCTGCCATTGCTCCGTGATCTTGCCGACCAGGTTCAGTTCAATCCCCTTGGTGCGGGTCTCGCCAGTCAGCACGACGTTGCCGGGAACCAGCGGGTCCGGCGCACGGGTGTTCGAGCGGTCGAGTTGGAATGCAGCAGCGGTCAGGAACAAATCGTCCTTCACCAGCCACTTGGCGCCGATCTCGAAATTCTCGAACTCCTCCGGATCAAGTTCTGCGGTACTGGATGAGAGGCTGACGAACTGATCGCCCGATTGCGGGAGGAAGCTCTGCGCGTAGCTGGCATAGAAGGAGAGCTGCGGAATCGGTTTGACGACGAGGCCGAAGCGCGGGCTGACCATTTCGTCCTTGCGACCCAGTAGCTGGCCCGACTGCTGGTTGCGCGTTTCGAGGTCGAAACTGTCCCAGCGCACGCCCGCGACGAGTTGCAGGTGCTCACCGAATTCGATCTGATCCTGCACATAGGCGCTGAGCGTGGTGAGCTTGCTGTCGCGTGCACGAACGGGAGCGGTCAGCGAAAAGCCTGGAATGGCCAGCCGCCGGGCAAGCGGAATTGTGACATTCGTTGCGGGGCCAGTGGCGGTGTCGAACTCGACGAGCCTGCGTGAATCGTCGGTCTGCTGGTCCCCCGCTTCGAACCCGGCCAGCACGGTATGCCGGATCGGACCCATCGCTGCCTTCCAGACCAGGTTTGCCTGACCGATCAGGTTCTGCCGGTCTGTTTCATTGCGATAGCCTGCCAGCGATACGTCCGTGCCGTCAGTCGAACGGGGCACGACGTTGGCATAGAGCTTGTCGTAGTCGGCAAACTGGACCGAGACGTTCGCGCTCAAGTCATTCGAGAACTGATGCTCGAGACGCGAGCGGGCAATGTGTACCTTGGTGCGGGCGACGTTGAAGTCCGGATCGCCGAACATAGTCTTGTCAAATCCGGCCAGCGGCCCGCCGTTCAGCGAGGGAATACCGCGATCGGTGAGGCGGCGATCATCGTCATAGGTGTAATGGGCCGTAAGACGGGTATCGGGGCCTAGCTCGACCGTTACCGTCGGGGAAATGCCGATGAAACGCCCTTCGTAAAAGTCCCGATCATTGTCGAACTCTTCATAGGTCGCGTTGAGCCGAATGGCGGCGGGCTGGGCGATCCTGGTTGTCACATCGCCTGCGATCGAGAACGCGCCGAAGCTATTGACCGAGGCATCGAACTGGGCCGAATTGCCGTTGAGCCGCGCAGTCTTGCTCACGCGGTTGACGACACCGCCGCCACCGCCACGACCGAAGATGAGCGCATTGGCACCCTTGAGCACTTCGATGCGCTCAACATTGTAGAGCGAGCGGTAATATTGTGCGTCGTCGCGCAGCCCGTCGAGATAGAAGTCCGCTGTCGATTCCTGTCCCCGGATAAACACCGCGTCGCGATTGCCTTCACCCGATTCGAGGCTGACGCCCGGAACATAGGCAAGGGCATTGGCAAGCTGGCGAACGCCCTGGTCTTCCAACTGATCGCGCGTGATCACGTCGATCGTCTGGGGGACTTCGATCAGCGGTGTGGGTGTCTTGGTCCCGGATGAGCCATCATCGGCGGCGTAGCCTTCGCGTTCGCCACTCACGATGATCGAGCCCGGCAGATAGTCGCGATCTTCCGTATCGGCGGCATGGGCCACGGCTGGGAAGAGGAGCGCCGCCGCGGTGGAGAGAAGGACGGAACGGGAAAAGTTGGATGTCATGAAGCCACTTTCTTGCGAATGATTCTTGATAGCGGTTGCCTGCTATTGAGAATAAGTCGCAAATGCAAGTGCTCATTCGCGCTTGGCAAAAAAGTTTGTTCGCTGCTAGTCGAAAGGACGAGACATCCGACAAATTCCCGACTTCAGGAGAGCAGTGTGAAGGCGACTATCTGGCACAATCCGAAATGCGGAACCTCGCGCAAGACGCTGGCGATGCTTGAGGAGGCAGGCGTCGATCTGACAGTCATCGAATATCTCAAACAGGCACCCACGCGCGAAAAACTGGAACAGCTCTATCGCGACGCCGGGATCACGCCGCAGCAGGGATTGCGCATTCGCGGCACCGACGCGGAGGAACGCGGCTTGCCAGATGCCGATGCTGCGACGGTCCTTGATGCCATGGCGGCCGAGCCGATCCTGATCGAACGCCCGCTGGTCGAAACGGACAAGGGCGTGCGCCTTTGCCGTCCGCAGGAAAAGGTCCAGGAAATCCTCTGACACAATCGCCTGAAGAAGCGCTCCTTGCGGTCCCTAATGTCGGTCGCGGGTCAAGTGAGTGTCGTCGCCCAGCCGGATCCAGCCCAATACGAACACGGCACAGCACAATAGGCAGATGGTCGCGAAGCCGATCAGCGGGTGATGACCGTACAGCCACACTCCGATTGCCGGAGCGAGGACATAGGCCGCACCGTTCACCGATGCGACGATCCCACTGACCTGCCCCTGCTCGATCCTGCTGACGGACAGCGATGCGCCCGACGTAAAGCCGGGGCGGAACAGGCCATAGCCGAGCGAGGCGATGGCAAAGCCGACCGTGATCGAATGCAGGTCTTGCGACACGGCGAAGGTCGCCGTGCCGAGCGCCGACAGTGCCACGCCCCACATGGTCGAGGCGCGCGGACCCAGCTTGAGTATCGGGATCAATCCCCATTGTGCGAGCAGAGTAGCGATCGCGCCGCTCATCAGGACCAGCCCGATCGGCCCGGTTCCAGCGCCGGGATCGCTCCGCAATCCCAGCCTGTCGAGGATGAAGAAGCCGATGATCCCCAGCGTTGCCGCCTGAGCGTGGCCCCCCAGCAGCCCAGCCAGGATCCACGGCTTGAGGCGGCTGTCGCTCCATTTAAGATCGGGAATCGATGCTCCTTCGGCGGCGACGGTGGCAGCATTATCCTCGTTATCGTCAGATTCCTGGGAAGCGACTTCACTGCCGATGCGTGGGTTCGAGCCCGCGCTGAACGGCGCGGCCATCACTTCGCCGCGCGCGGCAAAGGTCGGCGTATCGTCCGGCAGTCGCAGCCGCAGCGTGACCAGCACCAGTACTGCAAAGATGGCAAAGGCGAAGAACGGGCCGACCAGCCCGGTCGAAGGAAAGATCAGCAAGGGAGCGAGCGCGGGGCCGATTACCGTGCCGAGGCCGAAGCTCGACGCGACCAGCGCAAGCGCTTGCGTGCGTTCGGAGCGCGGCGTGCGGCTCGCGACATAGGCCTGGACAGCGGGCGGAGCCGCCGAGCCGAAGCCGCCATAGAGACTTCGCGCCAGGGCAAACAGGATCAGCGTTGCCGCTGCAGGAAGCAGGCCAGCCAGGCCGAAGATCAGCGCCAGACCGCACAGCGACATCGATGCGATGAAGCCCACCAATCCCATCGCCATCATCGCCTTGCGCCCGCGTCGGTCGGAACGCCGCGCCCAAAGCGGTGCACAGATCACCCACAGCAGCGCCGACCAGGTATAGGCCAGGCTGATCCAGACATCGGCCACGCCCAACTCGGTTCCGATCGAAGGCATGACCGATTGCATCGCCGTATTGCCGGCCGCCGTTACCAGCATGACCATGAACAGCAGCGCCATTCGCTCGCGCGAGATTGTTCGCTGCGGCGCGGATTGAACATTTGGCGCGGTTTGATCGTTTCTGGTCGGTTCGACGTTTGACATGGCTGCTTTGCCGCTAGTCAAGCCAAGGCGTGCTTGCAATGCAAGGCTGCTTCTGCGAGTGCCGCAAACTCTATGTTTGGCTGCCCCGCACGCCGGGCGCGATACAGGAATGCAGATGGATTCTGAAACACTGGCGATCGGGGAACGCGGGGGTCTGCGTGAACGGCTGGGCCTCTATCTCGCGCAATGTTCTGTCTTTTTCCGCGGGTTTCTCGAGCATCCGCGAATGGTCGGATCGATCATTCCGTCGTCGCGCTTCACAGTGCGGCAGATGCTGGAGCCGGTTGACTGGGGCAGTTGCAATCTGTTCGTGGAATACGGCCCCGGTATCGGGACCTTCTGCCGTCCGGTGCTCGACCGGTTGCGGGGTGACGCGACGCTGATCGTGATCGACACCAATCCGCTCTACATCGACTATCTCAAGCGCGCGATCCGCGACAAGCGCTTCCATGCCGTGCTGGGGTCGGCCGAGGATGTCGAGCAGATCGTGCGCGATCACGGCTTCGATCATGCCGATTATGTACTGTCGGGCCTGCCGTTCTCGACTCTGCCGTCCGGTGTCGCACCAGCCATCGCCGCAGCCACGCATCGCGTGCTGCGCCCGGGCGGAGCTTTTCTGGTCTATCAGTTCACCGCTGCCTGCCGCGACTATATGGCGCCGCACTTCCGGCGGATCGACGCCGGGTTTGAACCGCTCAATATCTTGCCCTGCAAGCTGTTCTGGGGCTGGAAGGACGAACCGGCGGAAGACGCGAACGCCTCCGCCTGATCGCTTTTCGTCCGGTCTCTACTCGAAAGTTTCGCTGACAGCTTCTGTACTTGGCCCGGCGAGTTGGCGGTGCACCGCTGCAAGGACCGCGAGGAAAACCGTCACGAAAATTGCGTTGATCGCGCTCGAGATGACTCCGTTGCCGATCACTTCGATGTCGCCGCCAATGACCGCAAGGATCAGGCCGAAGATCATCGTTGCAATAATCAGCAAGACACCCATTGCGACGGCAAGCAGCACGTAGAAGACCAGTAGGCGCACACTGTTGCCCTTGGTCAACTGCCACGACCGCTTGAGCACCTGGACCGGATTGAGAATGCCGTCGATCGCGATGACCTGGGGGATCAGGGAACCCTTCACGACAGCGTAGAGCATGAAGACGACGGCGGCGATGACCAGGACCGCGATCAGCGCGCCTACGCCGGACGCAGCGGCAGCTCCGAGCGGAAGACCGATGACCAGCGCCACGCCGAATGCCAACAGGAGTTGCGCCCCCAGATAGGACGGGAATCCCGACGCGCCGCGTTTGAGTGCTTCGCCCACGGTCGGGCGCGAACGGTCGGTCAGAAGCGCCAGGAGCGCGAGCATGCCGATGCCCTGCGCCACGCTGGAGAGCAGAACGGCCCACCAGTTTTCCGTATAGATTTGCATCATGGCTTCGAGTGCCGCCTTAGGATCGGCAGTTTCAGCAGGCGGCTGGACCGATTCTGGCAGGAGCAGGACAAGCGCAAGCGAGGGCAGAAAAAAGAACACGCCCGCCACGATCATGACAACGCTGCGATTGGCCGTCAGCATGGCAATTGCCGCGTTCCATGCCTGACCCATATCGAGTTTCATCAATTCACTCTCCAATCCGAAATTCGCCTATTCCCCTCTTGATAAGCGCGGACAATGCCCCCACGCAATCTCTCATGGATAACTCTTCAGGATCCGCGATCGAATGGCGGCGCGACTATGCGCAGGTGCCCTATCGTGCCGCGCTTGAGGAGATGGAAAACCGCAACCGCGCCATTGCTGCGGGCGAAGCGCGCGAGATGATCTGGCTGCTTGAACATCCGCCGGTCTATACTGCCGGGACAAGCGCGGATGAGAATGAACTGCTCGACCCGCGTTTCGAAGTGGTAGAGGCAGGCCGCGGCGGTCGCTACACCTATCACGGGCCGGGCCAGCGGATCGGCTATGTGCTGCTCGATCTCAACAAGCGCGGCAAGGACGTGCGCTGCTTCGTCCATGGGCTGGAGCAATGGGTCATCGCTGCGCTGGCCAATTTCGGTGTCGAAGCCTGGGCGGCGGAGGGACGCGTAGGAATCTGGACGCACGACATAGACGGATCGGAGGCCAAGATCGGCGCGATAGGCGTGCGTGTGCGGCGCTGGGTGACGATGCACGGATTCTCGGTCAATCTTGCGCCCGACCTCTCGCACTTCACCGGGATCGTGCCCTGCGGGATCGAGGAGTTTGGCGTTACCAGCCTGGCTAAGCTGGGGCTCGACATTTCGCCGCAGGAATGGGACGAGGCGCTGATCGCGACTTCGCCGGGCTTCCTTGAAAGCCTTGCCGGACAAACGGGAATTTGCCGATGAGAATGACTGCCGCCATTTCCCTGCCGCTGCTGGTGCTCCTGGTCGCCTGCGGTGGCTCGCCTGACAAGAGCCGTGCGGACGATGATGCCGCGAATGCCGAAGGCGAAGTGCTGGGCGGCTCGATCAGCGACGCTATGCTGCCGCTCGATCAATTGAAATCACAATCGCCGCCTTTGAAGGCTGCGCCGCGCTCGGCCGCTGCAAACAGCGACACTCAGGGCGAAGGTGATGCGGGCGAGGAACCGCCGGCGGCTGAAGCCCCCGCACAGCCTCCTGCAGCTCCCGCCCCAGCGCCGGAACCGCCCGCGCCTTCAGCCGAAGCTCCGGCGGGCGGTCCAGGTACTGACGGCTAGGCCGCTTCTTCTTCCAGGGCCGGATAGTCGATATAGCCTTCCGCGCCGGGCAGGTACCAGCTCTTGGGAACATTGACATTGGGAGCCCATTCGGCCTCCAGCCTGATCCGCTGGTCGAGATCGGGGTTCGAGATATAGGGCCGCCCGAAGCTCACGGCATCGCATTTGCCTGAGGCAATGTCGGTGCTTGCCTGCGCAGCCGTGTAGTCGCTGTTGAGCACCAGCGGGCCGGAATAAAGCGTGCGGATCATCGGGCTCTGCTTGGGCACGTCGGTGCGACCGAAGGTGCCGTCCGGCCCTGGCTCGCGCAATTCGAGGAAGGCGAGGCCGAGTTCCTCGATCACCCTGGCCGCAGCGCCAAAGGTTGCAGCCGGATCGCTGTCGTCGCAGCCCTGCGTCTCACCATTGGGAGAGAGGCGGATGCCGACGCGATCGGCGCCCCAGACATCGATCAGTCCTTCCAGAACTTCGCGCATGAAGCGGGTGCGGTTCTCGGGCGAGCCGCCATATTCGTCCTCGCGCAGATTGCTGCTGTCGCGCAGGAACTGGTCGACAAGATATCCATTCGCGCCGTGCAATTGCACCCCGTCGAAACCGGCCGCCTTGGCATTGGCGGCGGCAAGGCGGTAATCCTCGACCACGCGCTTGATTTCGTCTTTCGTGAGCGCGCGCGCCTGCTCGTTTGGCTTGCGGCCCGTGGGCGTATGCGCGTGATCGGGCGCAGTGGTTGCGCTGGCGGAGACAGGTGAATTGCCGCCCAGGAAGTCTGGATGTACCAGCCGGCCCATGTGCCACAGTTGCAGCACAATCTTGCCGCCGGCTTCATGGACCGCTTCGGTCGTCAGCTTCCAGCCTTCGGTCTGCTCCTCGCTCCATACGCCGGGCGCGGCGGGCCAGCCCAACCCTTCGACACTGATACCCGTCGCTTCGGCGATGATGAGGCCAGCGCCCGCGCGCTGGCGGTAATAGGTTGCCATCATCTCGTTGGGTATGAAGCCCGGCAGGGTAGCGCGTCCGCGCGTGAGCGGAGCCATGAAAATGCGGTTCTTCGCTTCGATTGCACCGAGTTTGAGCGGCTGGAAGAGGATATCGGTCACGTGTTTCCTTTCGCCTATCTTGAAGTTGAATTTATTCGTGCTTGTCTGTTGGCAGAGCTATGGCGCGCTGGTGACAGTTTCAACCGCAACAAAAGCGAGCAGGGGAGATAGCTCAACTTGGCCGCGCTGGCTGCTGCTGGCGGCGCTCCTGCTTGGCAATGTCGCGCTGGCGCTGGGGCCATGGTCAGTCCGGTTGACCGACAGCGGACCGGTTAGCGCAGCCTTCTGGCGATTGTTCCTGGTCTTGCCTTTCCTGGCCTTGCTGGCGCGCAGGACAGGGCAAAGGCTGACCGGCATTCCCCGCCGCACATTGTTCTTTGTGGCACTGGGGGCCTGTGCCTTTGCGCTCGACCTCGCCAGTTGGCATGTCGGGATCGAGCGAACGCGGCTCGGCAACGCGACGCTGTTCGGAAATGCCGGATCCATCATCCTGCTGTTCTGGGGCTTCATTGTCGCGCGTACGCTACCGCGCGGGCTGGAATGGCTTGCGATCGTCTTCGCGCTGGGAGGGGCGGGAATCCTGATGGGCCGCAGCCTCGACATCTCGATCGCAACACTGCTGGGCGACCTGTTCTGCCTGGCGGCGGGCATGTTGTACGCGGTCTATCTCATCACACTGCAGAACGCGCGCGGGACGATCGGGTCATGGAGCCTGCTGGTCTGGGTCAGCATTTTTGCCTGCCCGGTATTGCTGGTGATTGCGCTGGTGCTTGGCGAGCCGGTGTGGCCTGGCAGCGAAGGGGGCACATGGGCGCCGCTGATCGCGCTCGCCTTCCTGAGCCAGTTGATGGGGCAGGGCCTGTTGGTGTTCAGCCTGCGCCATTTCCCGCCGCTGGTAATCGGGCTGGCCCTGCTGACACAGCCCGCCGTCGCCGCACTCTATGGCTACGGCGTGTTCGGCGAAGTGCTGACTCCGCTCGATGTCTTGGGCATGGTCCTGCTGGGCAGCGCGCTGGTGGTGGCACGGATGCGGCGAGACTGATCGGGTAACGCTAGACCTTACCCAGATCGCCCTTGCCGACCGTGCCACTGGCCATTTCGAGCATCTTGTCGAGGCTCTTCTTGGCGGCAAGGCGCAGATCCTCGTCGATCTCGATCCGCGGCTCCAGATCGCGCAGTGCGACATAGAGCTTTTCCATCGTGTTAAGCGCCATATAGGGGCAGATGTTGCAGCTGCAGTTGCCGTCTGCACCCGGCGCACCGATGAAGGTCTTTTCCGGCAGCGCCTTTTCCATCTGGTGCATGATATGCGGCTCGGTCGCGACGATCAGCGTATCGCCTTCGAATTCCTTGGCGAACTTCAGGATCGAACTGGTCGATCCGACATGATCGGCATGGTCGATGATCGATGGCGGGCATTCGGGATGCGCGGCCACGGGGGCGCCGGGATATTGCTCCTTCAGCTTGAGCAGCTCGGTCTCGCTGAAGGCCTCGTGCACGATGCACACGCCCGGCCAAAGCAGCATTTCGCGGTTGAACTTGCGGCTGAGGTATCCGCCCAGGTGCCGGTCAGGCCCGAAGATGATCTTCTGTTCGGGCGGGATCTGCTGCAGGATCGTTTCCGCACTCGAGCTGGTGACGATGACGTCGCTCAGTGCTTTCACTTCGGTCGAGCAATTGATGTAGGTCAGCGCGATGTGATCGGGATGCGCCGCGCGGAAAGCCTTGAACTTTTCCGGCGGGCAGGAATCTTCCAGGCTGCAACCTGCGTCCATATCGGGCAGCACCACGATCTTCTCGGGGCTCAGAATCTTGGCGGTATCTGCCATGAATTTGACGCCGCAAAAGGCAATTACATCGGCATCGGTCGCCGCCGCCTTGCGGCTCAGTTCCAGCGAATCGCCCACGAAATCGGCAATGTCCTGAATATCGGGCGTCTGGTAATAATGCGCCAAAATCACCGCGTTGCGCTCTTTGCGCAGCCGGTCGATCTCGGCCAACAGGTCTGTGCCGGAAGGAATCTTGGTCTCAACGCTCATCAAACAATCCAGTTATTTACCGCTGGCTCCCATATAGGCATGCGGTGCAGGATTGCGAATGCCAAGTTTCAGAGCGCGCTTCCCTTCAGCGCGAAGACATAGTCCGCGAAGACTGGAACAGAGGCCAGCGTCCAGATTGACGCGTAAAGGAGCGCAACGCCCGTCATGGCCAGCCATATCGCCGGGTGAACGCTGCCGCGAACCGCACGGTCGCGCCAGGCGACAATTCCGACGATGGAAAGCTGCGCCACCATCTCGATCGTAGGGACGAGCCATTGGTTTGACCCAGCCAGTGCGATGGCTTTGGCCGGATCACCTGTCACCAGGAGCAGCGAGATGATCGTCAGGCGGCCGAGAGCCGGTTCGGTCACGATCAATATTGCGCCGAGCATGAGGCGGCGATGCCAGTCGGTGCGCTTGCGCATCAAGATGGCGGCAGTGATGAACCCGGCAAAGAATACCGGGGTCAGCAGGTTCAGACCTAGGAAATAGGGAGGGTAGAAAACCGGCGGCACGCGGTCGACCATGGTGGTGGTGAAGCCGGTATTCCATGCAGTGGCAACCGCCACAACCGCCAGGCCTGCGCCGAACCAGCCCAGTTTGCGGTGCAGGGACAGGTTACGCCCGGTACCCAGAAAGCTCTGCACAACGAACAGCGCCAGCCAGGCAAACATGATCAGGCCATGCAGCCATGCGCTTCGCGGCATCACTCTCAAATCGGTAATGCCCAGGCCGTTGAATAGGCCGAAGGCTATCAGGATCAGCGCGGCAAGGGCGAGTGCCACCGTCTTGTAGAGCTTGTTTTCGCGCGTGAATAATGCGGCAGGCGTTGTAGCCATGGAGCTTGTCCCCCTCTGCAAGCGACCGCAATTGCGACTTAATACAATTTGTCTTGCGCCATGTGAAGCTCCTGCGCGTTCCCCGTATGCACCGGGGCGATCAGGTGCTTCGCCAGATGTCGTCCTCGCTTGCGACCATGCCGCGCTTCTCGAGATCGAGCAGATGCGCCTTGACGCTCATCTGTGCAGCGCCGTGCAGTCGCTCGTCGAGGCCTTTGTACATCTCGGGGATGAAGTCGGGGATCGGTCGTGCGCGCTCGCCCAGCAGGCGCAGGATCTGGTTCTCGCGCTGGCGGCGGTGGCCGATCATCCCGCGTACAAGCTGGCGCGGCCTTGTGATCGGATCGCCATGCGCGGAGTAATAGACATGGTCCTCGCGTACCTGCAGCTTTTCAAGACTTTTCAGATAATCGCCCATGTCGCCATCGGGCGGAATGACTACGCTGGTGGACCAGCCCATGACATGGTCGCCAGTGAACAGCGCGCCCGATTCCTCCAGCGCGAAGCAGAGGTGGTTGGATGTGTGGCCGGGCGTGTGGAGTGCGCGCAAGGTCCAGCCGGGGCCGGTCATGGCTTCGCCGTCTTCCATCACTCGGTCGGGGGCGTAGCTTCTGTCGAAGGCTTCGTCTGAACGGGGCAGGGTTGTTTCGATCACCAGCGGTGCGCAACCGACGATGGGCGCTCCGGTCCGTTCGGCCAGTGGCGCAGCGGCGGGCGAGTGATCGCGGTGAGTATGGGTGCACATGATCGCTGTTACCCTGGCCTCGCCCACCGCCTGCAGGATCGCATCGAGATGCGCTTCGTCGGCAGGGCCCGGATCGATCACCGCCACCTCTTTGCCGGCGCCGACGATATAGGTCTGTGTGCCGGTATAGGTGTAGGGCGAGGGGTTGGGTGCAAGCACGCGCCGCACCAATGCCTCGCATTGCTCGGCAATGCCGGTGGGCCAGGGTTTGGGCGGAATAGCCATATCTTGCATATGGAGATGAAGCTGGCAGAAGTCACCCCAAGGCCAAACGCGAGATGGCGCGTGTTGTGGCAGAGTTGCCGCCCAAGGGAGGGTTAATGTCAGAGCTGATTCTGGTTCTCGATGAAGGAACTACCTCGACCCGCGCGATGCTGTTCGGCCCGGACGGGCGCTTCCACGGCAGCGCCCAGCAGGAAATCACGCAGCATTACCCGCGCGCAGGTTGGGTAGAGCATGACGCCGGTGAAATCTGGGAGCGGACGCTGGCTTGCGCGCGCGAGGCAGTTGAAAAGGCGGGCGGCGCAGACCGGATTGCCGCGATCGGAATTACCAATCAACGCGAGACGGTGGTTGCCTGGGACCGGCAGAGCGGCGAGCCGCTATCCCGCGCAATCGTGTGGCAGGACCGCCGGACCGCGGATTTCTGCGCGACATTGCGCGAGGCGGGGCACGAGCTGGAAGTGCAGCGACGCACTGGCCTGCTGCTCGATCCCTATTTCTCGGGCACCAAGATGCGCTGGCTGCTCGAGCATGGCGACGAGGTGAAGAGTGCCGCCGAAGCGGGCAGGCTCGCCTTCGGAACTGTTGAAAGCTGGCTGATCTACAAGCTCACTGGCGGGGCGCATCTTTCCGACGCGAGCAATGCCAGCCGTACGCTGCTGCTGGAGCTTGGTGGCAAGCAGTTCGACACCGGCCTTGCGGAACTGTTCGGTGTGCCTATCGGCGCGTTGCCTGAGGTCATCGACAATGCAGGCGAGCTTGGCGTTTCGAACCCCGAATGGCTTGGCCGCGCTATCCCGATCACCGGGCTCGCGGGCGATCAGCAGGCGGCGACCATCGGCCAAGCCTGCCTTGCGCCGGGCGAAACCAAGGCGACTTACGGCACCGGCGCATTCGTGCTGACCAATAAGGGTAGCGCGCTGCCATCGTCGGAAAACCGGCTGCTTGGCACGGTGCTCTGCCAGATCGGTGGCGAGCGGACCTATGCGCTGGAAGGTTCCGTCTTCGTTGCGGGCAGCCTGGTGCAATGGCTGCGCGATTCGCTCGGCATCGTTGATGTCGCCGCGCAGACGGAGGAGCTTGCCCGGTCGATCGACGATACAGGCGGAGTGACCATCGTTCCGGCGCTCGCCGGGCTGGGCGCGCCGCATTGGCGCGCCGACGCGCGCGGCGTGATTTCGGGGTTGAGTTTCGCCAGCGGCAAGGCCGAACTGGCGCGCGCAGCACTGGAAGCTATGGCGCATCAAACCCACGATCTGGCCGAAGCCTTTGCCGCCGATGGCGCGCCCTGGCAAAGCCTGAAGATCGATGGCGGGATGAGCGCGAACGACTGGATGGCGCAGGATCTCGCCAATATTCTCGACCTGACTGTCGAGCGGCCCAGCTTCGTGGAGACAACTGCGCTCGGCGCGGCCATGTTGGCGGCAACAGGCGCCGGGCTTCATCCCGATCTGGAAACCGCCGCTGCTGCAATGCGCGGAGAGTTGAGCCAGTTTACGCCCGAAATGAATGATGCGGTCCGGCAGGAACGGCTGGCTCGCTGGCGCGAAGCTCTCGCCGCTGCCTGAACCAGGGCCGTTTAACCCAGCCGTCGACCTTGGTGCGAGGAGGGCCGCTGCATCTCTCGCTCAATCATGGCTCGCCCGATCCGTTCGTGCAACGCCCGCACGTAAGGCTGCGCCTCGAAACCATCGCGCCATGCAGAGTCGAGCCGCGCGATACGGCGATGTAGCCGCATCGTATCCTCGATCAGCTCGCGCGTCGCATCTTCCAGCAAGGCCATGTCTTCCTCGCTCGACTCGCGGTCCTTCGGCAATTCGCTGTGCTTGCGAAGCTGGTTTTCCGTCAGGTCACCGGAGAAATAGGCACGCTGGTTCAGCAACCATGCCAGCACATGCATCATGCGCGTCGTCGCTTTCAGCCCTTCGCTCGAAAGCGCGAGACGGAGCGCATCGCTCGCCCCCTGCAGGCTGCTGTCCAGACCCAATGCGAAGACTGCACGCACTTCGTCTGCGAGCACAAGCGCTTCGGTATAGAGCGATTCGATGATCGGCTGCGAGAGGTTGTTCGGCCTTGCCATAACGGCAGTTTGGGTAGTCCTTCGATTGGCGCGGCACCAGCTTGGCAACCATCTTTTCCAGCGGGAACCGCACCCGTGTCCCAGACTGAAACGCAATTGTCGCAAACGTTATACGAAGAGTGCCCTGAAGGGAGATTCCGTCAGGCGATGATGTCAGGCAGCAGGTAATCCTCGATCAACGAGATCTGGTCCCTCAGCTTGAGCTTGCGTTTCTTGAGTCGCGCAATCTGGAGCTGGTCGGTCGAACCGGCACCCACCAATGCCGCGATCGCGGCGTCCAGGTCCCGATGCTCTGTCTTGAGCAATTCCAGCCTCTTTTGCAGCTCTTGCTCGTTCAAGCACCTTGCTCCCTGACACAACGATTCGGCGCATCCTTTAGCGCATGTATCGATAGAATCCTCATAGACCTTCCCAAGATAGGATCGTTGTGGTTTTATGACAATTCGCGGCCTGTCCGCGCTGGACGAGTCGTCTCGCCGGGGCCGCACCGCGAAAGGAGACCCAAATGGAATCGTCCCACGTTCACGCGCTACAGTCCAAACATGATCGGCTCGAGGCTCTGCTTCATGACGAGATGAACAGGCCGGCGCCCAACGCAGCGACGATCCAGGAGCTCAAGAAGCGCAAGCTGATTATCAAGGAAGAGCTTCAACAGGCCTGACCGCGCTCCAAGCCGCAAACCTTTCGGAGCCTCTGCGGCGCCGGGAACCGGTTTGCGCTCCGACCCTGCCGGTCGCGTGCCGGCTCTACCCGACCCTTGCGGCCGCCGGTCTGGCGGCAGGGTGTGCATTTTGCTTTTACCAAACACTGCTATAGGCGGTTGAGATCATGACAGCTGCCGCATCTGCCCGCCAGATTCTTGTCCGCCTGCACGAGGTGATGGCTTCGCGCATGCATGCGCAAGGCAAGCTGGACGCTGTGGTCGACATTGTCGGTGAGGCGCTCGATAGCGAAGTTTGCTCGATCTACCTCCTGCGCGAGGGGATGCTGGAGCTTTACGCTACGCGAGGCTTGAACAAGAGCGCTGTCCACGTGACCCGGATGGCGGTGGGCGAGGGCCTGACCGGCACGATTGCGCAGAATATCGAAACGCTCAACCTGGCCGAAGCGAAGGCCCATCCGGACTTTGAATATCGTCCAGAGACGGGCGAGGAGAAGTTCCACTCCTTCGCCGGCGTGCCAATCGTCTATCGCGAACGTGCAGTGGGTGCGCTGATCGTCCAGCATGTCGATCCGCGCCGCTACGAAGATATCGAGATCGAAGCGCTTCAGACGACTGCGATGGTACTGTCCGAACTCATCGCCAATGCAGAGCTGATCGACGAAGTGGAGGCCGGGTCGACCGGCGACGGACATAATGGCACGCAGGTTGTCAACGGACTGGCGCTGGTAAAGGGCCTGGCAGCGGGCCAGGCCGTGTTCCACCAGCCAAGGGTCGAAATCGTCCAGGTCGTGGCCGACGATATCGAAGCCGAACGCCAGCGGGTCTATCGCGCCTTCGACAAGATGCGCGAGCAGATCGACAATATGGCGAGCCAGGCCGAATTCGGCGTTGGCGGCGAGCATGAAGAAGTGCTCGAGACCTACAAGATGTTCGCCTATGACGAAGGCTGGTCGCGCCGCATCAACGAAGCGATCGACTCCGGCCTCACTGCCGAAGCGGCGATCGAACGGGTCCAGCAACGCACCCGTATGCGCATGCGGGAGATTGACGATCCGCTGCTGGCGGACCGGATGCACGATCTGGAAGACCTCGCCAACCGCTTGCTGCGGATCGTTTCGGGCCAGTTGGGGACGGCGGCGAGCCAGGGCCTGCGGCGCGACACGATCCTGATCGCGCGCAATCTGGGCCCGGCCGAACTGCTCGAATATGATCGGCGCCGGCTCAAGGGAGTGATCCTCGAGGAAGGATCGCTCACTGCGCATGTGGTTATCGTGGCGCGTGCAATGGGCATCCCGGTGCTGGGCCGCGCACGTGGTTTGCGCGGGCTGGTGCGCGAGGGCGACGAAGTCCTGCTCGATGCCGATGCGGGAACGGCCACGATCCGTCCTTCGCAGCAGATTGCCGACGCCTTCGACACGCGCTTCGCCCGTACTCGCGAGAAGCAGGCCGTCTATGCCGAGCTGCGCGACGTCGAGCCCTTTACCCGCTGTGGAACGCGGATCCAGGTGATGATCAATGCCGGGCTGCGAGACGATGTCAGCGCGCTGGCGATGACCGGGGCTGACGGTATCGGGCTGTTCCGCACGGAGTTCCAGTTTCTTGTATCGGCGACACTGCCCCAGCGCGAGAAGCAGACGCGGCTCTATCGCGATGTGCTGGAGGCGGCGGGCGACAAGCCGGTGATCTTCCGTACGGTCGATATCGGCGGCGACAAGGCTGTACCCTATTTGCGCGACGAGGACGCCGCGCTCGACGAAAACCCCTCGATGGGCTGGCGTGCGCTGCGCCTGGCGCTTGAGCGCGAAGGGCTGTTGCGCGCGCAGGCGCGGGCGCTGCTGGAGGCTGCAGGTGGACACACTCTGAACGTAATGTTCCCGATGGTGTCGGAGCCCTGGGAGTTCGACGCAGCCAAGGCCGTGTTTGACGAACAGTTGCAATATCTCAAGACGCGCAAGAAAGTCTTGCCAGAGGCGATCCGCTATGGAGCGATGCTGGAAGTGCCCTCCTTGGCCGAGGTGCTCGATTTGCTGATCCCGAAGTTGTCGTTCATTTCGGTCGGGACCAACGATCTCACACAGTTCCTGCTCGCGGCCGATCGCGCCAATCCCAAGCTGGCGGTTCGGTATGACTGGCTCAGCCATTCGATTCTGCGCTTCCTGCGCCGTGTGGTGCAAAATGTTGCCGGGCAGGAGGTCGATTTGGGTGTCTGTGGCGAGATGGGCGGCCGCCGGCTGGAAGCCCTCGCGTTGCTTGGGCTCGGATTTCGGCGTTTCTCGATCACTCCGGCTGCGGTCGGCCCGATCAAGGAACTGATCCGCAAGGTCGAACTGGAAGAGATTACTGCGGCCATGAACGGGTGGCTTTCTTCACCCACGGTCGATCTGCGCCACGAACTGCAGGAATGGGCGAGCGAACGGGATATTGACTTCGAATAGCGGGGATGGGTGCTGTTTGACCGCGACTGTAAGCCATTTCGTCGCTTTGGGATGATTCACACCTGTCGGATTGCTTGACAGCCGAGCCGCAGACCGATCTTCTGCAGTCAAATACGATTTGGGTCGCGAGTTGAGGTATGGTGGAAGAACAGCAAGAGGTAGCGCAAGAGCTGCCGATGGAGAATGTCGGCAGCAAGCTGCGACGTGCTCGCGAAGCGAAGGGTCTAGACCTTGAGCAGGTCGCGGCTGAAACGCGCATCCCCCAGAGGCATCTCGAAGTTATCGAACGGAGCGCTTTTAACGAGCTTCCCGCGCGCACCTATGCAATCGGGTTCACCCGCACCTATGCCCGCATGGTCGGTCTCGATGATGTTGCGCTGGCGTCCGAGGTTCGCGCCGAGATGGCGGAGTATGAGGAAAGTCGGCCCGAGCGCGGGGCGAGTTTCGAGCCGGGCGATCCGGCCAAGGTGCCTTCCGCCGGCCTGGCCTGGGCGGGAGGGATCGCCGCGATCATCCTGTTTGCAGGCGCAGTGGCGTTCTATTCCAGCTACTTCGGGATCGGCAAAGGTCCCGATCCGCTTCAACCCGACGCACCGCCGCCACAACAGATGAGCGGCATGACCGATGTTTCCGCGCCTGATGCAGCCACGGCCACGGCCTCGGCCACTACGGCAAGGCCCGGAGATGGGCAGGTGGTGTTCACCGCCCTCGAAGAAGGTGTCTGGGTTCGTTTCTATGACGCCAATGGAAACCGTCTGCTCGAAAAGCAGATGGCCAGCGGTGAGCGGTTCGAAATCCCCTCGGATGCGCAGAGTCCGCAGATATGGACCGGGCGCCCCGATGCCTTTGCCATCACGATCGACGGGCACCCGGTGCCCAAGCTGGCAGACGACGATTTCGTCATGCGCGATGTCGCCATTTCCGCTGAAGCGCTGATGGCCCGATCCGATCAGACCGGCGATCCGAACTCCACGCCATCGGTCAACTGACAATTTTGCACCATTTTGCGCAGGTGTCGGCTCGACTTGGAAGCTCGCCTTGGGCACAGATTCGCCTGTAGTTCAGGCTGGCGTGGTTAACGCCCGTCTGTAGGCCCGGCCTGGTGCCGGATGGCAGAAACTGAGGAGTTCAGGCAGCATGTCTTCACGGATCCCCCGCATACTGGCCCCGGCACTTGCGGCATGCGTGGTGCTTTCGACGCCCGTTCCGGCACTGGCGCAGGACGGAACGTCCGAAGCGCGCCTGCGCAAGATCGAAGCGGAAGTGCGCGCCTTGCAGCGCAAAGTATTCCCTGGCGGCGATGAACGATTCTTCACTCCCGAAATCAGCGCCGGTGGGCAAACCGCCAGCGGGCCGAGCACGCCCTCCAGCACTGCGGTGACTGACATCCTCGCGCGGCTCGACGCGATCGAAACCCAGTTGCAGCGGCTGACTGCGCGAAGCGAAGAGAATACCAATGCCATCGCAGGCATCGAGGCGCGACTGACTGCACTGGAGCCGAAGCCTGAGGTTGTGCCCGAACCGCCGGTCGAAGATACACCGCCGAGCGCCGCTGAAACCAACCTGTCCGCAATGACCGGCGGTGCATCGGAAGCCGTCAAGGAAGTGCCCACCAAGCCCGTTTCGCAGCCTGCCGGACCCAGCGCTGAACGGCTGGCCGCGGTGCAAGCGATCGCCAAGCCGCAAACTGACGATCCGGCGGATGATGAATATTCCTATGGCTACCGCTTGTGGAAGGCGGGTTTCTATCCCGAGGCCGAGCAGCAATTGAGCCTGTTCGTTGAGAAATATCCCAGCCATTGGCGCATTACCTATGGCCGCAACCTGCTGGGCCGCGCTTATCTTGACGATGGCAAGCCGCGCGAGGCCGCGCCCTGGTTCCTGCGCAATTACCAGACGGACAAGCAGGGCGCGCGTGCGGGTGACAGCCTGCTCTATCTGGCCGAAGCCATGATTGCGCTGGAAGACACCAATCGCGCCTGCATCGCCCTGGCCGAGTTCAGCGAGACCTATCCCGCGCTTGCTGCCGGGCGGCTGCAGGACCAGTATGAGGCGAACCGCCAGAAAGTGCGCTGCAATTGATAGGACGCTCTCTCCCGATCTGATCGCGCGGTTCCGCGTTGAACTGGAACGGCTGCAGGCCGAATCCGGTCGATTGGGCGTGGCCGTTTCGGGCGGGCCGGACAGCCTGGCGCTGCTCCTGCTGGCCCAGGCTGCCATGCCCGGCAAAGTTTCAGCGGCAACAGTCGATCACGGCTTGCGGCCGGAGAGCGCGCAAGAGGCGGCGTTCGTCGCATCGCTTTGCCAGGAATTGGATGTGCCGCACGAAGTTCTGACGGTGGATGTGCCACCCGGCAATCTGCAGGCCAATGCGCGTGCCGCGCGCTATCGCGCACTCGGAGCATGGCTCGATATCGAAGGGCTGGGCGCAATCGCTACGGCGCATCATGCAGACGATCAGGCGGAAACTCTCGTGATGCGGCTCAACCGGGGCAGCGGGTTGAGCGGTCTCGCGGGCATTCGCGCCGATACCGTGATCGCCGGTCATGGCGGCAGGCTGATCCGGCCGCTGCTCGGCTGGCGCAAGGTCGAGCTGGAAGATCTGGTGCACGCTTGCGGAATCGAACCGGTGCTTGATCCATCGAACGCAAATGAGGAATTCGACCGGGTACGGATCCGCAAGGCTCTGGCCAAAGCGGATTGGCTAGATATTTCGGCCATCGCGCAAAGTGCCTCGCACCTGCAGGAGCTCGATACGGAGCTGGCCGTTTTGGCGCAGCGGGAATGGAAGACCTGCGTCACATTTGTTGGCGATCAGGTTACCTATCAGCCCAGCGCGGATGGCCTGCGCATGACAAGGCAACGCATTCTGACCCGCGCAATCGCAGAACTGGGTGGGGAACTGCCGCGCGGCTCGCAGGTTGCTGCGCTGCTCGACGCGCTTGAGCGAGGCGAGGGCGGCAATCTCGCGGGCGTGCTGGCAAAGTCCGGGAAAGAAGGCTGGGTGCTGCGGCGCGAACCTCCGAGGCATTAGCTTTGGCTCCAGTGCCTCGGTCGCGCCGCAGCACGACGCTGCGGCTTTAGGGGCCAGGGGATACTGACCCTAGATGATCGAATCCCCCAATCCGATCATCTTGCCGCGCGTGATCACTACTTTGTCGCCGCGCCTGGCGATATCGAACAGCCGGGCCGCGAAGGGATCGGGCACCGATATGCAGCCGTGGCTGGCATAACCGTTCTGAATTTCTGATCCGCCATGAATGGCGATTCCGTCCCAGGTCAGCCGCAGCGTCCAGGGCATCGGAGCATTGTCGTATTTTTCCGACACATTGTGCCGTTCCTTGGTCAGGATCGGGAATGTGCCGAGCGGCGTGGGATGATCTTCCGTGCCGAGCAAGACAGCAGCGGCGCCGATTTCATAGCCGTTGCGGAAAACCGAAATGACGCGTGCATCCAGATCCACCGTCACCACCAGCTTGCCGGGTGGCACGCCCTCATCGTCCCAGAACCATTCGCCATATTTGATCGGGCCGTCGATCGGCAGGATGCGCTTGATGACGAAAGCGTCATTGGACCGCTCGCCCGGCCTTGTCGCAAGATTGCCAGGCTGCGGCGGAACTGCCTGTATCACGGGCTCGGAAACCACCTGCGGTGCAGCGATCGAAGCCTCTGTCGGCGAACCATCCGGGGCGGTCACGGTCAGTTCGCTCGCTGCAGGTTGCAACGCTGCCGGATCGACTGCAATCGCCGCCTGTCTGCCAGAAAGCTGCGCTTCGATCGGGGCCTGCGCACCGGCCATGGAACTGCCGCCGAAGATCGCCAATGTGGCGGTGAGTACGATCCGGGCATATTGCGTGGCTGTCTTCATGCAGCGCAATATGTCGTAAATTGCAGTGAGTCGCCAGTTAGTTGCCGCTCTGCGTCCCTTGGCGAGACGCGCGGCGGCCAAAAGTTAACAACAGCGACGTGGCGATCCAGAGTCAGCCGTGTGCGCCGAACTCATTGGCGATGGCAGTCGAGAGCCGCAGGACCAGGCCATAGGCGCGCTCGATGGGATCGATATAGTCGCGCCGGATCTGGCTGTAGCCTTCATCGTCGTCATCGGGATAGTCGCTCGGCGCATCGACCGCAAAGTCGGTGATCTGCGGATAGTCGGTGGGATAGGCGCGGCGCAATTGTGCCAGCGCATCGTCGATCCGCAGCGTGAAGACCATCTCCAGCACGTCGTCGCGGCTGATGTCGTTGGCGCGGCTGAAAGCGGGAATCGAAACGGCGCGCAGAAACATATATTGCAGCAGCGCCAGCCTGAGTGCCTGCGCAGCGCCGATTACACGGCGCACATGTTCGCGGTCCTCCAGCGGTGCTTCATCGGGCACCAGTGCCAGCAGGCGGTGCAGCTTGAGTGCATCGATCCGCAGACGCGAGGCGAGCCTGCGATAAACGCCGGTGCGGTCATCCTTGGTAAGATATTCGGCCAGCGCCTGGCAGGCGTCCGACAGATGGCTCTCCGTCCCGCGATAGGGGCGGCTGGCCCAATATGCGCTGTTGAACAGCTCGCCATAGGCGGCGACTGTCTTGATGCTGGCAAGAGCATTGGAACTGCGCACCAGCCGCAGGAGTTGCCGGCCGCGCTCGCTTTCCATCAGCAGCGCAGCCAGTTCCTCGTAATTACCGTCCGAAGCGCTGCCGATCCCGGCGATCACATTTACCGGATAGCCAAGCTGTTGCAGGATCGCATTGTGCGGAATCGCACGGATCTGGCGCAAAGACATGTCCCGGTCAGCGCTAAGGTCGCTTTGCCGCCGGGATACGCGGCTGCCCGTGGCGTTGAGCAGGCCCAACCCGAAGGCCGTGACCGCGCGCGAATAGGTCTTGCTTTCCAGATGCCCGCGCTGGTGCGAACGGATCGCACGGTAGAAATCAAGGCTCAGATCGGTGCGGCGATAGAAGGGGTCGGTCGGCGCATCCGTATCGGTATCGGCGGGCCTGATCTCGACGATCCGGCCCAGAGTGGCGCGCGCGAGCTCTGGCGTGGAGAAATAGAGATAGCCGTCGCCGCCCTGAAAGCTCACTTCGGGTTCCAGCGTGATCCCGGCGCGGACGAAACGGCGCTTGGCCCAGGGCGAAAGCGGCCATGTGAGCCGGTCGGCGAAAGAATCGGGATGCGCGCCGCGGCCCATGCTCTCGCCATGCGTGTTGAAGATCAGTGCGGCAACATCCGTAAGTCCGTTGGACTCCATCGCTTCGCTGAGCCGACCTTGCAGGCGCTCGATCGCCAGGCTGGCCGGAATCTGTCCAACGAAACGCCCCGCATCCGAAAAGCCCGTCTGGATGCACAACCGGCCACGCTTGCGGGCATATTCGCGGTAGATTTCCTCGGAGAGCAGGGCATCGAGGAAGCGGCCACCATGTTCCAGCGCGCTTTCGGTTTCGAACAGCGGGGAGACATCGACCTTGTCCTCGATCCCGAACAGGCGAGCGAAATAGAGCGCAGCGAGGATGGTGGATGGCTGTTCGCATTCGGCGATCAACATCCGGATCGGTGCGTCCGAATCCACATGAGCCAGTATTTGCGCCATCGCCAGGAACTGGCGGATCGCAGTGGAGCTCTCGATTGCCAGCGCAGCGAAATTGCTGCGTAGCGGCTTCACTCTGGCCAGAAGCTCGCGCAAGGTTGCCATCGCGCCCTTGCTGGTCAGGTCGAGCGTGTTGTCGGGATCGATCCGGCGGCGGATCGCGTTGTGAAGCTGGCTCGAGTTCACACGGAAATGGATCCAGCCCATTCCCAGCCCGTCGGCACGCATCGCGGCGGCGAGCGTCTTGAGCTGGATCGCGCGTTCGGTATCGACCTCCCGCGCTTCGGCTTCGAGCCGGTCGATGAAGGGGGCAAGAGAGAGGAGCTTGCGCGGATCGCTCGCCGTCAGCCGGTTTGCGGCCAAAGACAGCGCGCCCGGATCGGTCAGATCGGCGGCGAAATCGCGCGCGCGGGCGCGGGCATATTCAAGTGCAGGGCGCAGCTCGCCCAGAAGCCCATGTTCGGGGTCGATTGCTTCGAGCGATGCCGTGTAGCGCTCCAGCCGCTCGACCTTTTCGGCCAGACGGAATCCGATCGAATCGTACCACTTGATGTCCGTCCGTCCGTCCATGTCGTAACCGACCCAGCTGGCGAAGCGGAACGGCAGAGGTGCGAGAGCGTGCCATTCGTCGGGCCACTGCTTGGCTGCATGAGCCAGCACTTCGCTAACGATCCCGTCACGCGCGTCCTGCGCATTGCCGATCGCACGCATGGCGCGGTCATGCTCGTAGTCGAGCGTGATCTGCGGGCGCTGTGTACCCACAACGCACACTTCGGTGCCGATCTCACCCTGTTTGCCAGCTTCGCGGGCGACCGCTTCGGACTGGTCGGGTGTAAGCAGGAAGGTGGGATGCGCAGTGAAGACGGCGTGGAGTTGCGGGCGCTCCCATGCCTGCTGGAATACCTTGAAATTGCTAGCACTTTCTGCGGAAAGCGCATTGGCGAGCGTCGCCTGGTTCTCTGCCGGATCGACCGGAGCGACGAGCCGTCTGAGGCGCGATGCACGGCTTTGCATGCTGTCGCATTCAAGCTCGGCCACCAGCGCTTCGATCCCGTCGAGATCGATCTCGCCACCCTCCAGTTCGCGCGAAAGATCCAGGCCCAGCTGGAAAACCGGATTGAAAAGCGGCGTTTCCCGCGTCCGCTGGTGATGGATACTAAGTCGCTCGTTGAGGTCGGCGACTGTCTTCATGGCCGCATTCCCGAAGCTTCTCGCGCGAGTGTTTCGATCTTATGCGTATCGGGTGCCCCGCGCGGCGCAACCCAGCTTCCCCCCACGCAGAGTACCGGCGGAAAAGCGAGCCATTCACCGGCATTGTCAGGTCCGATCCCGCCTGTAGGGCAGAACAGGCATTGTCCGAACGGGGCAGCAAGTGCCTTCAATGCCGGTAGCCCGCCCGCCGCCATGGCAGGGAAGAACTTGAAATGCCGCAGCCCCAGGTCGAGCCCGCGCATGATGTCGCTGGCATTGGCGATGCCGGGCAGGAACGGGACCTGCGCGCCGATGCAGGCGCGGGCAAGCGGTTCGGTAAGGCCGGGCGAAACGATGAACTCGGATCCGGCCGTGAGCGCATCTTCCAGCTCATCAGGGTTGGTTACCGTTCCTGCACCCACGACTGCACCGGGCACTTGCTTCATCGCCGCGATTGCGGGCAGGGCCGCTGGCGTGCGCATCGTCACCTCAAGCACGCGCAATCCGCCAGCGACGAGCGCTTCGGCCAGCGGCACGGCGTGTTCGACTTCGTCGACCACGATCACCGGGATCACCGGGGCCATGCGCATGATGGTTTCGATATCGCTCAAGTAATATGCTCCTTGGCAAAGGCGGCAGCGGCGCCGAACAGGCCCGGTTGCGGATGGGTGATGAGCTTCACGGGGATCGACGCCATCAGGTCGGCGAAGCGGCCCTTGGCACGAAAGCGTTCGGCAAAGCCGGACGTGGGCAGATGGTCGCGCAGGCGGTAGCCGAGCCCACCCGCGATCACGACGCCGCCGAAGCCGCCTTGCGCCAGTGCAATGTCACCGGCCACGCTGCCGAGCGAAAGGCAGAAACGGTCCACCGCAGCTGCGGCAAGCGAGTCCCCTCCGCCTATGCCGCGAGTCCAGATCGCGATATCATCTTCCTCGGCAACGGTGCGGTGCTCCATGGCAGCCAGTGTCTGGTAGATATCGACGATCGCCGGGCCAGCCACCACGCGCTCGATCGAGACGCGATTGTGCCGCTTCCTGAGGCGCGCAAGGATCGCATCCTCGATCTGGTCGAGCGGAGCGAAGTCGATATGCCCGCCTTCGGTCGCGGTGACGCGGTAGCTGTCGTCTGAGCGCCATAGGTGCGCCACGCCCAATCCCGTGCCTGGCCCGAGTACGCTGATCGTTCCTTCTTGGGCGAGCGGCTGCTTGGGACCGGCAAGGTGCAGGAACTGGTCATCGGGCGCGCGTGCCACGGCATGAGCGACCGCTTCGAAATCATTGACCACAGTGAACTGCTCGACGCCAAGCTTGGACGGGATCAGGGCTGGGCGGATGATCCACGGATTGTTGGTGAACCGGATCACTTCGCGATCGACCGGCCCGGCGATCGCGATACTCACGCGCGGCGGCAATGTTCCGCCCGCGCGGCTGCGAAAATCCTCCCAAGCAGTCTGGAAGCTGGCGTGGTCTTCTGTGTGGAGCGTTTCCGGCTCGCTCAGGCTGATCGCCCCGTCATCCGCCACCGTGGCGATGGCGAAGCGGGCATGTGTTCCGCCGATATCTACGCTGACCAGTTCGGTGGCGCTCATATCCGTCAAAGCCCCGCTGAGGCGAGCATGGCGCTGCCGCCCTTTTCGGCGCTGTCGGCCCCGATACGAAGCATGGCGAAGAGCTCGCGCCCAACGCCCGCCGCCGGTTCGGGGTCAGGCACCGCTTCTCGCACGCCGAGATCGGCATCGGTCGAAAGCACGCCCGTTTCCGCGCACAGGCGCACCACGTCACCATCCTGAAGCTTGCTGAGCGGCCCGCCGCCCAGCGCTTCGGGTGTGACATGGATCGCTGCAGGGACCTTGCCCGATGCGCCCGACATGCGGCCATCGGTGACCAGTGCCACGCGATATCCGCGGTCCTGCAGCACACCCAGGATCGGAGTCAGCTTGTGCAGTTCGGGCATCCCGTTGGCGCGCGGCCCCTGGAATCGCACGACCACGACCACGTCCTTCTCCAGCTCGCCCGCCTTGAAGGCGTCGACGACATCGGCCTGACTTTGGAAAACGCGGCACGGGGCCTCAACCGTCCAGCGTTCCTTTTCGACTGCCGAGGCCTTGAAGCAGCCGCGACCGAGATTGCCGGTGACGAGCCGCATCCCGCCGTCCGGCTGGAACGGTGCGCCTGCGGGGCGCAACATGTCGCTGTCTCCGCTTTCACCAACTTCGCGCCAGAGTAGCGTATCATCCTCGCCCAGGCCCGGTTCGAGAGCATAGTCCGACAGATCGCCGTCGCTCACCGTCGCCACATCGCGGTGGCACAGTCCTTCCTCGAGCAGCGAGCCGATGACATAACCCATGCCGCCTGCATCCTGGAAGTGGTTCACGTCGCCGGGGCCGTTGGGATAGACTCGCGCGATCAACGGGACAGCGCTTGAGAGTTCGGACAGATCGTCCCAGTCGAAGATTATTCCGGCGGCGCGCGCCATGGCCGGAATGTGGATCGCATGGTTGGTCGATCCGCCGGTCGCGAGCAGGCCGATCGCGGCATTGACGATCGCTTTCTCATCGACGCAGCGGGCGAGCGTCTTCTCGCGTGTCCCCGACAGCTCGGCCAACCGATGCACGGCCTTGCGGTCAAGCGCCTGGCGCAGCTTGGTGCCGGGCTGGACGAATGCCGCGCCGGGAATGTGGAGACCCATCATCTCCATCATCATCTGGTTCGAATTGGCGGTGCCATAGAAAGTGCAGGTGCCGGGCGAGTGGTAGCTGCCCATTTCGCTTGCGAGCAGCTCCTCGCGCCCGACCTTGCCTTCGGCATAAAGCTGGCGAACGCGCTGCTTTTCCTTGTTGGCGACACCGCTGGGCATCGGGCCGGAAGGAACGAAAATCGCGGGCAGATGGCCGAAGCGTAGTGCGCCCATTACCAGGCCGGGCACGATCTTGTCGCAAATGCCGAGGCACGCGACCCCGTCATACATCGCATGGCTGAGCGCAACGCCGGTCGAAAGCGCAATAACGTCGCGACTGAAAAGCGAGAGCTCCATCCCGTCTTCGCCCTGAGTCACGCCGTCGCACATGGCCGGCGTGCCGCCCGCGACCTGCGCGGTGGCTCCGACTTCGCGGGCATAGATCTTCATCCGATCCGGGTAGCGGCCATAGGGCTGATGGGCGCTGAGCATGTCGTTATAGGAACTGACGATGCCGATATTCGGCCCGCGCGCTGCCTTGAGCGCTTCCTGGTCCTCGACCGCGCCGGCAAAGGCATGGGCGAGGTTGGAGCACGAGACCTGACGTCGATCGGGCCCGCGATCGGCTTCGCGATCCATCAGGTCGAGATAGGCCTGGCGGCTCGCGCGCGAACGTTCGATCACCCGCTCGGTAACATTGGCAATGACCGGGTTGAGATCACTCATCGTGCCAGCTCACTCCATCGCGTTCGGTCAGGGCAATCGACGCACTCGGTCCCCAGGTCCCTGCCGTATAGGTCTTCGGCTTGAGGTCTTCCTCAAGCCATGCTTCGCGGATCGCATCGATCCAGTGCCATTGCGCTTCGACCTCGTCGCGGCGGACGAACAGCGTCTGATCGCCTTCGATCAGGTCCAGCAGCAAGCGCTCGTAGGCGATGCGTTTGTGCAGGCCGACGAAGGCATCGGGCATCGCGATGTCGAGCGGGACCTGACGCAGGCGGATGCCTTCACGGTCCAGCCCCGGCACCTTGGCCATGAGCGATAGCGAGATATTTTCTTCGGGTTGTATTCCGATCACCAGCCGATTGGGCTGCACAGATGCTCCCTTGCCGGCGAAGATCGAATGCGGGATGCAACGGAATTGCACCACAATTTCGGTCACGCGTTCGGGCAGCCGCTTGCCGGTGCGCAAGTAGAAGGGCACGCCCTTCCAGCGCCAATTGTCGACATGGCTTTTGATCGCGACGAAGGTTTCGGTGTCCGAATCCTTGCCCAGTTCCTCGTCATAGCCAGGCACCGCCTGGCCGCCGATCGCACCGGCGCGATACTGCCCGGTCACCGTCTCGCCCTTCTCGACGTGGCGCAGTGCGCGCAGCACCTTCACCTTTTCGTCGCGCACGGCGGTGGAATCGAAACTCGTAGGCGGCTCCATCGCGACCAGCGACAGAAGCTGGAGCATATGGTTCTGCACCATATCGCGCAAAGCGCCTGCATCGTCGTAAAAGGCCACGCGGCCTTCCAGCCCGACCGTCTCCGCGACGGTGATCTGGACATGCTCGATATAATTGGAGTTCCAGATCGGCTCGAACAGGATATTGGCGAAACGCAGCGCCAGCAGGTTCTGGACCGTTTCCTTGCCCAGATAGTGATCGATGCGGAAAATCCGCTCTTCCGGGAAAGCTCCCGCAACGGCATCGTTGATTTCGCAGCTCGATCCCAGATCGATGCCGAGCGGCTTTTCCAGGCACATGCGCACATTGTCGCCATCAAGCCCGGCGTGCTTGAGACCCTTGATCGTTGGTTCGAACAGGCTGGGTGCCGTGGACAGGAAGATCGCCAGCCCGTGCTTGGGCTCGCCAACCTTCGCGGCAAGTTCCTTGTAGCCTTCCAGCGTTGTCGCATCGAGCTGTTGGTAATGCAGCCGGTTGAGGAAATCGGCCATGCCGCCGCGCCTGTCTGCTGGCAGGTACTTCTCCAGCGCTTCGCGTGCAAAGTTGCGAAACTCGGCGTCGGTCAGCGCGGAGCGTGCAGTGCCGACGATCTGCAGATCGTCATGCAGCAGCTCATCTGCATCGAGCGCGCAAAGCGAAGGCAGCAGCATACGCTGCGCCAGATCGCCGGTCGCGCCGAATAACAGCAGTCTGTCAGCAGTAAAGCTCATTGCAGGTCTCGCCCTTCAGTTTGCCGTGCCTTCTGTTGTGCATTGCAACACCGCACCTAGCAAGGACGCGTTTCAAGAGCCATCACCGCGCATACCAATTCATTATGTCGGCGAGAACGACGGGTGTCGGATGGTGACTGGGCTTAGGCCTTACGAAGCGGTGCCGATCACGCCGAACAGATCGTGTGCGT
>NZ_JBNKWF010000018.1:0-69849 GCF_050299635.1 Altererythrobacter sp. | reverse complement strand
ACACGGCACTGGGCCGCCTAGATTCGCTCCGCGTCTTGCCCGCGCTGCTTAAAATTCAGATGAGGCGGCACCTGCAATCCGAAACACGACGGCAGTCTTGGCGGCCCCATCTCTTGGGTAGTCGATTTCCAACGATCCGGCCCTTTGCCGCCAGTGCAGCGGCCGTGGGTGTCCAAGCATCGTGACCTCAGTGATGGGCGACTCAAGCAGCCCGGCGTCAACCCCAAGCGACACGATACTGACGGTCGCGCCGGGCTCGGGGACGGCCAAAGCGAACGCATAGAGCGCGCCATCGCGGCCCACCACGAAACGAAAATCCTGCGGGCCAAAGCTGAACTCCGCATGCTCTTTGCCGAGTTTGCCGCCCGGCAACTGCTTCAACCGGCCCTCGACGATCTCTCCTTCGCCAGGCACTTTCCAGGCGCGGCTTCCGTAGATCGCGCTGCCGTTGACGCGCATCCAGTCGCCGACCTCGCGCAGCATCCGCGCGCTACCCTCGTCGAGCGAGCCGTCAGGGAGCAGGGCAATGGACAGCGCCGCGTTGCCGTCGCGAGCGACGGCTTCGATCACATAACGGATCATCATCCCTGCGTCGTAGGTAAAGCCGGGGCTGTAGAACCAATCGCCGACGGGCGCTTCGGCGATCCAAGGCTGATCGGTCTTTATCTCGGAAGGAGCGCCGTGTTCCTCGGTGTTGACCGTGCCGTTCGTGCGCGGCCGGAACTTTACGATGCTGAACGTATCGACCTTGCCGCGTCGCTCGATCGACCGGTTGTAGTAGTGCGCCATGACCCGCTGTAGCGCGTCGGACTTGTACCCTGTACCCGTGCCAGAGCCGCTGAACGGCTGGCGATCGGTGCCATCGGTGTAGATAAAGTCTGGATCATAATGATCGATGACGTCGATCATCCTCAGGCCCCACTGGGTGGAGTACCAGTGCGCATAGTCGAGGTGGCGCGAGAATATACCGGGGGCCGGCACGTTCCAATCGGTGTTCGCGGCCTCGGTAACACCCTGGTATTCGCGCAGATCGATGCCGTAGAGCAGCCGCGGGTCGAGTCCTTCCCACCATTTGCCCTCGCCATCCGCGAGCCGGAGGTGGCCGTCATAGGGAACACCGGCCCTTGGCCCTTCCCGGTCGGCGCCGAACGCGGTCTGCCACCAATACCAGGTGTATTCGTGGTGAAACGTCACCCCGTAGCGCATGCCTGCGGCTTTCGCTGCGTTCGCCCACTCCGCGATCAGGTCTCGTTTCGGACCGATGCGCGTCGAGTTCCACGGATGGTGCCGCGAGTTCCACAGATCGAAATTGTCGTGGTGCACGCCCTGCACGATCAGGAAGCGCGCGCCGGCGTCGCGGTAAATCTGCGTGAGCGCCGCGGGATCGAGTTTGGTGGGATTCCAGTCGCGCAGCACTTCCTTGTAGCCTACTTCGGACGGGTGCCCGTAGTTCTCCAGGTGATTGCGGTAAGCGATATGGCCGGGCTTGTAGAGATTGCGTGCATACCAGTCGCCGCTCTGACCGGCCGACTGCGGCCCGAAATGCACCCAGATGCCGAACTTTGCCTCGCGCAGCCAATCCGGGGGGCCGGGGTAGTTCGTCTCGATCGAGCTCCAGGTGGGTTCGAATGGCCCGACCGCTATTGGAAAGTCGAGCTTCACTTCGGGGAATTGCTCGGCCGACGCCATGGGCACGGAATTTTCCGGTGCGGGCGTTGGAATCTCCGGCTGCGGCGCGGCCGCTGCGGGTCCGCCGCACAAGAAGGAAAAGGCAATCAGGAACAAGGGTACACACCGACAAACTGCAAAGGACGGGCGAAACCGTTCGATCAGATGGCGAGATGTCGGGTGGGAGGCGCGAGTCTGGAACATGAAGATGGCACTCAATTGGCTAGGGGGATTCTCACGCAGTCAATTCTGCTCTGCTGGCGCGAAGCTGCCCTTCTGATCTCGGGTTGTTTGAGCAAGGACGGGAAGCATGTCGGCCATTATCTGCTTGATCGCCCATAGCGACCGCTCCGACAAGGTCTCGTATACAAGAAACCCCAATTGAAGCGGGAGGTGCTGTCAAAAGGACGGCGACTGAACGACTAGCTTGCTAGCCGGCTCTAATGAGCAAACCCAAGAATCCGTTCGCCTACTTCCACTCATCGCCCGACATTATCCGCATGGTCTTGATGCTTTATGTGCGATATCCGCTTAGCCTTCGAAACGTCGAGGACCTGCTGTTTGAGCGCGGTTATGGCCTGTGTCACGAAACCGTGCGGGCTTGATCCTCGCCATGCCCCCGGCATGGCTGCGGGTCGCGCGGTGGAACCGGTTTGGCCCGATGTTCGCGGCCGACATTCGTAGACAGCGGGTTAGCCGGATGCGCGGCTTCAGGCAGTGGCGCTGGCACCTTGATGAGATGTACGTGAAGCTGAACGGCGAGATGGTCTATCTGTGGCGAGCTGTCGATCACGAGGGCGAAGTTCTCGAGTCCTACGATACGAAGAAACGGGACAAATCCGCCGCTCTTACCTTCATGAAGAAGGCGTTGAAGCGCCACGGGAAGGCTGAGACTATCGTCACCGACGGCCTGAAATCCTATCCCGCTGCAATGAAGGAACTCGGCAACGAGGACCGTCGCGAGATGGGGAGGTGGCTGAACAATCGGGCCGAGAACAGTCACCTTCGATTCCGACGAAGAGAGCAGGCTATGCAGCGGTTCCGGCGGATGAAGTCACTGCAAAAGTTTGCATCCGTCCATGCCTCAATTCACAACCACTTCAATGCAGAACGTCACCTCGTCGATAGACAAACCTACAAGAACCGCCGCTCAGCCGCGCTGGCTGAGTGGCAAACTCTCATGGTCTGAAGCACGAGCGGGGTAGGGCGAGCTCTGCCATGTGGAGAGCAGTTAGCGTCCGACTGACAGCTCCCTTGGTAGTCATGGGTGGCTCTCCTCGATCGGAGCAGCACCATGCTGCTCCCACCACCCACAGCCTCGGAAGTTGCCCATTCGAGCTCCGAGGCGGCTGCGGCGAGGGTCGCAACGCCGCAGCCTTGTCACACACCCATGCTCACATTGACTGCGAAGTCCAATGGAATGTGCAGGAAAGGCTCAGCTATCTGCAAGAGGCGAGATCGCGCCAAAGACACGCCAGCGTCTACAATCATTTCAACTCTGAACGCCACCTCATCAGCCGCCAAACCTACAAAGCTCGCCGCTCTGCCGCATTGGCCGAGTGGCAGTCACTCATGGCCTGAATGGTCCTCGGGGTAGGGGCGCCTTTGCCAAGTGGAGACGAGTTAGGGTTAGACTGATGGTGTGGACGGCTCCACCCGACGGCATCGCAATGTGCCATGCTGGTGCTGTTGTAGACCGGCAATGAGGAAGGAGCCGCCCACATGGATATTAGCACGATCGGTATCGATTTGGCCAAGTCTGTCTTTCAGCTTCACGGGGTTGATGCTGAAGGCACGGTCGTTCTTGAGAAGAAGGTGCGCCGCGCTGCCTTCCTTGCGACGCTTGATAAGCTACCACCGTGTGTAGTTGGGATGGAGGCATGCCCGACATCGCATCACTGGGCGCGTCAGATCAGAGCTTTGGGACACGACGTTCGCCTGATCCCGCCAACCTATGTGAAGCCCTATGTCATGCGGCAGAAAAACGACGCTGCCGATGCTGCTGCGATCTGCGAAGCGGTCTCTCGTCCGCATATGCGCAGTGTCGCAATCAAGAGTGAGGAGCAGCAAGGCGTACTGGTTCTGCACCGCACGCGCGATCTGCTGACACGCCAGCGGACGATGATCCTCAACGCTATTCGCGGGCACATGGCCGAGTTCGGGATCGTTGCTCCGCAAGGGGCGCGCCGTGTCGGTGAGCTCATCAAGCGTGTGCGGCATGGGGAATGTGCCGGCGTACCTGAGGTGGCCAGGCAGGCCATCCTGGCCATGGCCCTACAGCTGGAAAGCCTTGAGCAGGAGACCAATGCGCTCGAACGTGAGCTCAAGATCTGGCATCGCAGCAACGCTGCCAGTCAGCGCCTTGCCACGATCCCCGGTGTCGGGGTGATCACGGCGACAGCACTTGCCGCAAGCGTGCCTGATGCCACTGTCTTCAAGTCCGGGCGTCAGTTTGCCGCGTTCCTGGGATTGGTGCCACGCCAGAACTCGACCGGAGGTAAGAACAGGCTAGGCCGTATCTCGAAGATGGGAAATGGTTATTTGCGTAAGCTGCTCGTGATCGGTGCGACCTCCGTGCTGCGCCGTGCGAGGAGCGACGAGCAGAGCGGCACGCCGTGGCTGCACGATCTGCTTGAGCGCAAGCCGGCTCGACTTGTCACGATCGCGGTTGCCAACAAGACCGCCCGAACCGCATGGGCCTTGATGAAACGAGAGGAGGTCTACCGCAAACCCTCTCTCGCATGAGATTGTGAGGGCAGATGGAAGTGATGTTGCTCAAAGGGACCGATGTCGGGACACTCCGAGGTGCTGTCAGGGCGTCATAGCTCGATAGACTGATTGGAACCCGACAAGCGGACTTCATCAAGGCCAGCGGCAAATCACACCGCATAAACAGGCCGGACACATGACCGCATCCCACAAGGATCAACCATCACTCAATCAACCCTTGCACAACCGGAGCCGTCCACACATGACAGCACCGTTGAAATGCTTTGCAGCCTGACGTCGGCTCATCCCTTCCGAAACCGCCAGTCGCACCTTCAGATTAAGTTCCACGGTGCAGATCCCCTGACCCTCCTGCACTCGTGGCAGAAGGGGAATAGGTGGACAACTTTTACGCCGCCCGAATCGGGACTATCCCGCCGCTACCGTGGACGAATTTTACACCGCCGCTCTCATCACGGCACACTTCTGGACCGTGGCTTGCTCAAGAGAAATCCAGAAAAAAGCTTTTTCATACTTTTTTCATACTCGAACCACGAGGCCATCTAAGTCATTGAAAAGATGGTGGGCGCGGCAAGGATTGAACTTGCGACCCCACCCGTGTGAAGGGTGTGCTCTACCACTGAGCTACGCGCCCGCCCGTGGACCGCAGGCGACAAGGCCTGCCGGACAGGGGCGCGCCATTGCCACTTCGCGCCGCGCTTGGCAAGCGCTCAATTGGCTCCCTGGCGGGCCTGAAAATGCAAAGGCGGCCAGCATGCACAGGGCACGCTGACCGCCATTGTCCCGCCAAGGGTCCGGCAGGACGGTGGGAACTTTATCGGGTCAATATTCGAACGTAGCCGTAACGAAGACCTGCCGCGGATTGCCGTAGAATGCCGTCAGCGTGCCCTCCGGCCCAAGCGTCGGGATCGGGTAACCATTCGCGCCCAGCGGAATCGCGCCGGTTACCGGATCGGTCGCTACGAAGGTGTAGCCCGAGGTCTTGTATTCCTTGTCGAACAGGTTCTTGCCGAACACCCCAATCGACCAGCGATTGCCGGGCGCCTTGTAGACCACGCTGGCATCCACCAGAGCATAGCCGCCTTGATCAATATAGGGATTGGGAAGCTCGAACTGATTGGTCTTGCTGCGATAGCTCGCAGTTGCGCCCATGTAGAGATCACCGTCACCCAAGGGCATGTTGTAGCTGATTGTGCCCGAGCCAGTGAACTCGGGTGTGTTTTGCACCTTGCGGTGTTGCGCCACGTCGGTTGGCACGCCGCCGATATTGGTGATGTACTCATCATATTTGGCGTCGATCCAACCAGCCGATGCGGAGAGCGAGAAGCCGCTCCCCAGCCGCGCGCTGCCTTCGAATTCTATACCCTTGAAGCTGGCCTTGCCCGCATTGGAAACGATGCCGCAGAAGGTCGGCAGCCCGCCCACGCTACATGCGACCGAGCCCGGGATCTGTACATCGGTGTAATCGGCATAGAACCCGGCGACAGCCACGTTTACCCGGCCGTCCATGAGGCTGCCCTTGTAACCGAGCTCATAGCTGTCGACCTCTTCTGGCCGAAAGCTGAGGAAGCTCGCAACTTCGGCGTCGGTCGGATTGCCGGGGCTGGCCGCCGGAGCATTCGCGCCGACACCGCGCGGGTCGAACCCGCCGCCCTTGAAGCCCTTTGAATAGCTTGCATAGATGTTGTGGTCCGGCGTCGGCATGAAGCTGATCGATGCGCGCGGGGTGAACTTCTTGAACTTGCGGCTACCTGTGAAATCGGTCGAAGGAGCGCCAAAAGGCACGCCTGCTCCGCCAAAGATCGGCGAACCGCCACCAAGGTAGTTCTGGCGCAGGATCGAAGCCGTGCGCTCATCCCAGGTGTAGCGCCCACCGACCGAGAGCGAGATCTGGTCGGTCAGGTCATAGGTGAAGTCGCCAAATACCGCATAGGTTTCGGTATCAACGTCAGCCTCAGTGAATGCCGTCAGACCCGGGAACATGGTGAAGATACGCACATCGAACAGCGTATCCGCTTTGGCGTCGAGGTAGTAGAAACCCAGCAGGCCTGTCAGCGCGCCGCCATCGTCCCACAGCAACTGGACTTCCTGGCTGAGCTGCTCGTTGAAATAGCTGCCCGGCACGTCGAGATCGACTGCCGGGAGCGCGTCGAAATCGATTGGCGTATCGGTCGAATCCTTGCGCCAGGCAGAGATCGAACGCAGCGTCAACGCGTCGCTGAACTCGATCTCGCCGCTCATCATCACGCCATAGGATTCGACGTCTTGCACGGGATCGTTGAGCGCGCCGCGTGTATCGAACACATTGTCGAGAACGGGCGCTCCCGAATTGAGGCCGGGGATCAGCCGGTGGCCGCCGCGTGGGTTGCTCTTGTCGCGAGTGTAGTCGCCCTGGATGCGCAGGAATACCGGTTCGCCATAGCCGCCCAATTCCATGCTCGCCCGGCCGGCCCAAACGTCCTTGTTGTAGTTTTCAAGGCCATTGGTGAGATTGTCGCCAAAGCCCCCGCGCGAAAGCCGGGCAATTGATGCGCCTACGCGTACCAGATCGCTCACGGGAACGCCGGCTGTGACAACGCCTTCGGCCTGATCATAGGTGCCGTAGGTCGCGCGCGCCTTGAAATAGGCATCTTGCGGCAGACGCTTGGTGACATATTTGACCGCGCCGCCGATCGTGTTGCGGCCGTAAAGCGTGCCCTGCGGTCCGCGCAGGACTTCGATCCGCTCCACGTCATAGATGTCGAGCACCGCGGCTTGCGGGCGGTTGAGATAGACATCGTCGAGATAGATGCCGACGCCTTGCTCGAAGCCCGAGACCGGATCCTGCTGGCCGATACCGCGGATGAATGCGGACAGGGTGGAGTTGGTAGCGCGGGACGATTCCAGCGTCACATTGGGCGCAATATTGCCGACATCGGTGATGTCGAGCGCGCCGCGTTGGGCCAGTTCCTCGCCAGATACCGCGGTGAGGGAGATCGGCACGTCGATCGCACGTTCCTCGCGCCGGCGCGCGGTGACGACGATGACATTGCCAGCCGATTCATCAGCCGCGTCTGCCCCTGCCGTATCCTGAGCCAATGCTGTTGCAGGCGCGATCGCAGCCGCAAGTGCCATTCCGCCGCATCCCGCCAAGAGAGTGCGTGCGTAGTTAGAATCGAAAACTGACATGATTCTCCTCCCAAAAACTTTCTGCCGCCGCGATATTGAAAGTTGAACCACCTTTCAAGTTTTGACTTGTTTCCCCCTTGCATCTCGCTAAGGGATGTGGCGGGAGGGCAACATGGACACGACGTCGACAGCCGGAAGATCAACCGAACCGACAGCCGGTGCGGCATCCGGCGATACAAAACGGCCGCGCACCGAACGCGGGCGGCGAACCCTGCGCAAGCTGCTCGATGCAGCGGCCGTCGAGTTCGGCGAGAAGGGTTTTCATGAGGCGTCGATCAGCAGCATCACGCGCCGTGCGGGTGTCGCTCTGGGCAGTTTCTACACCTATTTCGACAGCAAGGACGCGCTGTTCCGTGCGCTTGTGGGTGACATGAGCGAAGCAGTGAAGGTCAGTGCGCGCGATGCCATCAAGCCGGGTATGAGCGCGCTCGAGATCGAGCGTGTGGCGCTGGCAGCATTCCTCCAATTCTCCAGTGAGCATCGCGAGATCTATCGGATCATCGACGAGGCCGAGTTCGTTGATCCCGAAAGTTACCGCCGACATTACGAGACGGTCGCGCAGCGCATTGCCGAACGAATAGGTGCGGGTGCCGATTCCGGCGAGTTTCGTGACGGGCTAGGCGAGTTGGAAGCCTGGGCGCTGATGGGGATGAACGTGTTTGTTGGCCTGCGCTACAGCGTTTGGGGCGATGGCAGCGAAGATCCGGCAGATATCGCGGCGCAGGTCAACGATCTGATCGCCAGGGGAATTGCCCGCAATCCTGACGATTAGGGTCCGGTCCGGACCCTAGTTCAACAGCGCCGCCAGCTTCATGATCCAGTTCTGCGTGCTCGCCGCGGTCCCCGTCCGCGCTGGGCGTGGACATTCGAGGCACAGCGCCTGCACACCCTTCAGACCCATGAGTCGCTCGAAATCCTGCTTGATCGATGCAGAGACTGTGCCCTGCTTACGGGCCACCATGGCGAAAAGATCGCCATTTGTTTCCGTTTCGCCGGAGCTGTCGCGCAGCAATTGCCTTACCAGCGAATCATAGGGGCTGACGCTGGCACCGAGATAGCGCGCGTGCCAATTGCCATCTTCAAGCTTTGCCTGTTTTGCCACCCAGCCAAGCGCATCGTCGATCCCGCCAAATTGATCGACCAGTCCAAGCTGGCGGGCGCTGCCACCGTCCCACACGCGGCCCTGTGCAATACGATCGACCTCTTCAGGGCTGATCTTGCGGTTCTCGCTCACCAGCGCGATGAACTTGGAATATGTGCTTTCCACGCTGCCCTGCAGGATCGCATCCACTTCGGGCGTGAAACCTGCGACAAGGTCAGGCTGGCCTGACAGTGGAGTAGTACGAAAGCCGTCGGCATTGACCCCGAGCCGGGACGCTGTTCCCTCGAATGTGGGAATCACCGCGAATACGCCAATCGATCCGGTGACCGTTTCCGGTTCGGCAAAAATTCTGTCCCCTGCCATGGAAACCCAATAGCCGCCGCTCGCTGCCAGATTGCCCATCGATACCGCAACGGGAATTCCGCGTGCCTTCTGCCGCAAGATGGCTTGCCGGATTTCCTCTGACGCCAACACCGATCCGCCTGGCGAATCGACCCTTACGACCAGGCCTGCAAGATCGTCATCCAGCGCATCGTCAAGCAGATCGGCGATGCGTGTGCCGCCCGCCACGCCTGGCCCGGCGTCGCCGTCCACGATCTCGCCCGCGACTGTGATGACGCCGATTGTCTTGCCAGGCTTGCCGGGTGCGGTGTCGGCAACATAGGGCTTGTATTCGGTCGTGGCATAGCTGCCCGGCATGTTCTCCCACGGATGCTCACCGGCCAGTTCCGCGACGTGCTCACCAAATTTTACGCGATCGCCCAGTTCGTCGACCAGTCCAGCCGCCAGCGCCGCCTTGGCAAGATCTCCGCTCGAAGTCTGCACCCACTCGACGGTGTTGCGTGTCACCTGATCTAGGTCGAGCGATGGCCGTGCCGCCTTCACATGGGCTTGCCATTCCTCCCACAATGCACCGTAAAGCGCGGCGTAATTCTCGCGCGCCGCATCGGACATGGAATTGAGCATGTAGGGCTCGACTGCGGATTTGTATGTGCCGACGCGATAGATCCGGGCGTTGACGCCCAGCTTCTTGAACAGGTCTGCATAATAGAGGTGGCTTCCACCGGGCCCGGCCACCACTGCGCCACCCATCGGATCGAGCCAAATCTCGCTGGCGTGCGATGCCAGCATCATCGCATCGTCGCCATAGGCGATGGCGAAACTCAGCACCGGCTTCTTTGCCTTCCTGACGCGATCGATGGCTTCGCCCACCGCCTGCAGATGCACCTGCCCACCGCCCACGAACCGTGAAAGGTCGAGCACGACCGCCTTGATCCGATCGTCGTCGGCAGCGCTATCCAGAACCTGGATCAACTCGCGCGCAGGATATTCGCTCACAGGTGCTTCCTGGCTCAGAAGCGCCTGCAGCGGATCGATTTCGCTCCGTTCCTCAACGATGGTGCCGTCAAGCTCGATCACCAGCGCGCCTTCGCGAACCATACCGGGATTTGGCCTGGCGGAAAGCACTGCAAACAGCATGGCAAAGAACAGCAACAGGAACAGCAGGGCCAGCCCGTCCTTGATCCCGACCAGCAGCCGCCAAACCTTGCCTGCAAAACTCATAAGTGACGCTTCCTGTTGTCTCTTTCAGCCAAGTTAGGGCCTTGGCTGGAAAGTTCCACCGGAAATGACTGCATGAATGGGTTGAGCGACTGACCTGACTCGTTCAACGGCGTGCTGGTTCGATTCAGGGAAGTGAAAAACGCGATTTCCTACTGGACGGTTGGTTAAATCCAACTTAGGGGGCTTTTCCATGCAAAATCTGATTCGCGAGATCGAACAATTCTGCCTTCGCAACGATATTTCAGAAACGCGATTTGGCGAACTGGCGCTCAATGACAAGCCTTTCGTATCGCAGCTAAAATCGGGCCGTGACCTGCGCAGTAGCACTGCCGCGAAACTGCGCAAGTTCATGGCAGACTATGAATCTGGCGACGCTGCGCCGCCGACAGGTTCTGGCCGCTATCCAGCGGGCAAATTCGCCTTTCCGCATCGCGATCTCCTGGGCATTGCACAACTCGAACGGCACGAGATCATGTATCTGCTCGACGAGGCTGAACCCTGGGTTGAGCTCAACCGGCAGAGTTCCAAACATAGCGATACGCTGTCCGGTCTCACCATCATCAACGCCTTCTTCGAGAACTCGACCCGCACGCTTCTGTCGTTCGAAATCGCGGGCAAGCGTCTGGGCGCAGACGTGGTCAACATGCATGCGGCGCAATCCAGCGTGAAGAAGGGCGAAACGCTGATCGACACTGCCATCACGCTCAACGCGATGCGGGCCGATGCGATCGTGATCCGGCACGGATCGAGCGGCGCGGTGGAACTGATCGGCAGCAAGGTCGACTGCCCGGTGCTCAATGCGGGTGATGGACAGCATGAACACCCGACACAGGCTTTGCTCGATGCGCTGGCGCTGCGCCATGCCTTGCGCAAGCGGGGCGAGGCGGCGGAAGACTTCACCGGGCTGACGGTGACGATTTGCGGCGACATTCTGCACAGCCGTGTGGCACGCTCCAACGTGCTGTGCCTGCAGGCTCTGGGTGCCACTGTGCGGCTCTGTGCGCCGCCTGCGTTGATGCCGGTTGGTATCGAAGCCATGGGGGCATTGCCGTTCCATGATTTTGACGCGGCGCTGGCAGGCAGCGACGTGGTGATGATGCTGCGCCTCCAGACCGAGAGGATGCAGGGGCAGTTCATTCCTTCGGCGCGCGAGTATCACCGCCTTTACGGCCTCACCATGGACCGCCTGAAGCGCGCCGCGCCCGATGCGCTGGTGATGCACCCCGGCCCGATGAATCGCGGAGTCGAGATCGACAGCGAAGTTGCCGACATGCTCGACCGTTCGATCATCACCCGGCAGGTCGAAATGGGGGTGGCAATTCGCATGGCGTGCCTCGACATCCTCACGCGGAGCGCGCGCGGTGTCGAAGGCTGGGCTGACAATGGGGAGGGCAGGCAATGAAACAGCTTCGCCCTCTTTCCATCACCAACGGCAGGCTGATCGCACCGAACGGTCTGGTCGCCGGTGGGATTCGCTGTTGCAATGGCGAAATCACCGCTGTCGGTGACACCCAACCGCAAGATGGTGACGAGACCATCGACGCAAAGGGGCGGGTGATTGCGCCCGGTTTGGTCGATTTCGGGGTCTTCGCGGTCGACAAGCCCGCGTTCCATTTTGGCGGAATTACGCGAGCGGCTCTGATGCCCGACCAGTCAGATCCGATCGATCTGCCAAGCCGGGTCAGCTACATTGCCAAGAGCGGCAAGCCCGATCTCTGGGTCCATCCGCTTGCCGCTGCGACACGCGCGCTGGAAGGGCGCGAACTGGCCGAGATCGGCCTGATGAAAGAGGCCGGCGCGCGCGGAGTCGCGACCGGGCGCCGATGGATCGCGGATTCGGGCGCTATGCTGCGATTGTTGCAATATGCCGCGATGCTCGACCTGGTGGTCGTCACCCACGCGGAAGATGGCGGACTGGCAGGCGAAGCAGCGGCCACCGCCGGTGAAATGGCGACGCGGCTCGGCTTGCCCAGCGCACCTGCCGAGGCCGAAGCCCTGGCCGTCGCGCGAGACATCGCGCTGGCGGAAATGACCGGTGCCCGGCTCCACTTGCGGCAAGTGACTACGCGACAGGCGATCGATCTTGTCCGCACAGCCAAGGCCAGAGGGGTTAACGTGACTGCGGGCGTGACGCCGGCGCATTTCATGCTGTCAGACCTTGCGCTGGCAGGCTTCACGACTTTTTCCCGTCTTTCCCCTCCCTTGCGGAGCGATGATGACCGGCAGGCCGTGATCGCCGGCATTGCCGACGGCACGATCGATGTGATCGCATCGGGTCACGATCCGCGCGGGCCGGAAGAGAAGCGGCTACCATTTTCGGATGCGGCAGAAGGAATGGCCGGGGCCGAAACCCTGCTCGCCATGACGCTGACTCTGGTGCGCGATGAGGTGATCGATCTTGCTCGCGCATTCGAACTGCTGGCTGGCACGCCTGCGCGCTTGCTTGGTGTCGATGCTGGGAGGCTGGAAGCTGGATTTGAAGCCGATATCGCACTGATCGATCCCGATAAGCCGTGGGTCGTGGACCGGCGCAAGATGGAAGCCACCGCGGGCAACACGCCCTTCGACAGGCAACCGACGCAGGGCCGCGTGACTGCGCTTTTCAAGGGTGGAGTACGCGTCGCCTGAGCGAGCGACTCCCAATTCACAGATCGGGCGTGTAAGAGGGGCTGGGTCGCCTTCCTTTCAGGGAGAGGGGACATGGCTTCACACAATCTGGCTCAGCCATCTGCCGATGCAGCGGTGGTTACGACTGACCTTACCGGTTTCATCGATCGGTGGATCTACGTCTTTATGGCCGTACTGCTGATTACATTGATACTCATCGGGTTCGTCCCCGATTCCATCGGAAAACTGGCTGCAGTGGATGCGGGCCAGCGCCCACAGTTTCCTGTCGCGATGCACGTTCACGCCGTGCTGATGGGCAGTTGGATGCTTCTCCTGCTTACGCAAACCACGCTGATGGCGACCGGGCGCAAGCAATGGCACATGCAGCTCGGCATTATGGGAATGGTGCTTGCTCCAATGTTGGTTGTGGCAGGCCTTGTGCTTGTTCCGACGAACCTGGGGGCTTTCATTGCATTCGCCGCCGATGCTCCTTCCGACGTGCAGGCGCAGGTCGACGGATTTCTCTATTACATGACCGATATCGCGCTGATCCAGATTAGGGCAGGAGTGAGCTTCCTCTTGCTCGTATTCCTGGCACTGCGTGCGAGAAAGCGGGATTCGCAGCTTCACAAGAGGCTGATCATCCTCGCAACGATTGTGCCGATCCCGGCAGCGCTGGATCGAATGACCTTCCTCTACACTTCATTGCCTGAATCGACATTGACGGTCGAATTGTGGCCGCTGTTCGTAATCGCACCGATGTTCCTGTGGGATCTCTACCGGCAGAAGAAAATCCACCGCGCCTACTGGATCTACGCGGCGATCATGGTGCCCGGTGCAATCATCACCAGCCTGCTCTGGGGATCCCCCTGGTGGCATGAGTTCGCGCCACAATATCTCTTCGGCTAAAAGAACGCCCCCGGAGCCCGAAGGCGCCGAGGGCAGTCTCGCTGAAGTTATCTTCTGAGAGAGAGTGGGTTTAGCGTGAAGCCACCCGCACTGCGCTGTCGATGGCGCCCGGCAGCGGGCGGCCTTCTGCGTAGGCGAAGCAGCCGTTGCCGGAAGCCTTGACGGTGCCGCACATGGTGCGGGCGCCGTTTGCAGCGAAGCCATTGGCTGACACGCGGTAATAGGTCTTGCCGCGCACCTTGGCCTCCGTGATGACCAGATCGTGGTCCGAAAGCTGCGGGAAGCGCTTCTGGTAGATGCCCCAGGCGCGCTCGGCGTTCTCGCGGCTCGAAAAGCTGCCGAGCTGGACGAGGTGCGTATCGCCAGCAAGCGCCATGCGGCGCTGCGACGACCTGGCAGCGATGCGCGAACGTGCGCGCGGTTTGCTCTGCGGCTCGACATAGCCGGCCGGAATGGCCTGGACGACTTCGTTCGATACGAAGCGCGACTTGCCGGGTTCGGCGGCGCTCGGTTCGGTCGCCGCGAAGGCGTGGTCGAAGCTATCGGGGGCGGGTGCGAAGGGCACCTCGCCCGAATTGTCTTCGACCGGCTGGACAAGCGCGAATTGCGGATCGTCGCCTTCACTGGACTGATCGGCTGGAACCTGCGCGGCGGCTTCGGCCACCATCGTTTCCTGCGACGGGAAGTTCGAAAGCGCGAGCTGCGCCGGTTGTCCCGAATCCTGGGCCGCATCGACCTGCAGCAGGGCGGCGACACGATACTGGAAATATTCCGGACGCGACAATTCGGCCCATTCGCCGATGCGATCGTTGACCTGATCGGCAGGTACGTCCTCGGCCGCCATTACGCGGGCCGCACGCCAATTGCCCTGCAGGGCATAGGCATAGGCCAGGTTCTGGCGCACCTTGGGGGTGTTCTCACCGGCGCGTAGCGCATTGGAAAGGACATGCACGCCCCGGTCAGGCTGACCTGCCAGTGCGATTGCCAGGCCGTAATCGGCCGGATCGATATTGCCTTCCCACTGCTCGAGCACCGAAACGGCATTGGCATTGTTGCCCAATGCGGCTTCTGCCAGCGCATAGCTCAGCACAGTGCGCGGGTCGCTATCGCCCAGTTCCAGCGCGTCACTGAAGGCAGTTGCAGCCGACTGGAAACGACCGGCTTCAAGATAGGCTGCACCCAGCAGCGCGCGATATCCCGCGTTGCGCGGCTCTGCCAGGACGGCGGATTCCGCATGGGTGACGGCCTTGTCGGCCTTGCCATTTGTAAGCGCGACCTGCGCCTTGCTGATCGAGGTTTCCGCGCGCGGAGCGGCATTGGTGGTGCAGCCCGTCAGCGCAATGCTGGCCAGCGCGGTGGTGACGACCAAAGATACCTTTGGCCCGATCCGGTTCTTTTTGCTTGCGGTGCGACTCATTGTCTGTCCCCCTCAATCAGCGAATTCGTTCAGCGAGCGATCCGTCACGTCCGCTTCATCTTTGCGGCGAGCGAATCGAGATCTTCAATTTCGGAAAGCAACCCGTCGAGCGCGTCGGTTACGAGCTGCTGTGCGCTGCATCCCTTGATGGTGGAAGCAAGGCGCAGTTTCAGGTGACGCTCGGCGTCGAGACGCAGCGTGAATGCGGCGCGCTTTCCACGTCCCAGGGCGCTGCGGCGCTTGGCCGGTCTGGGCTCTGGGCTGTTGTCCTGTTCGAACTGTTCGACAAGAACCTTGTGCTGCTTGCGCACCACCGGTTCCGCAATCTTGAAATCGGCTGGTTTCAGCCGAACGACGTCGGCACCCGTTGTGGCAGGTACGTCATCGTGTCCCATGTCGTTCCAGCCCAGATCTTCAAGATGTGCAGGCGAAGCGTCGGGAATTGGGGCCAATTGCGGGCGCATGGCCGGTTTGGCTCCACCCTTGCGCGCCAGCAGGGTTGGACTCAGTGAGGCAAAGCTGGCTTCTGACATGACCGGACGAGCTCCTTATTGGGCAACGCGGCGGCCAAAGCCACCACCCGGGCGATTCGCTGCTCCGGGAAGCTGAGCTTGCGAATTCGGCGCCGCAAACACTGTGCGGCGGAAGTTCTTCTCGAGCCGGTCGGAGATGTAATTCCAAAGCGCTGTCATTTCGGCGGCGCTGCGGCCTTCCGGATCCACTTCCATCACGGTGCGGCCGTCGATCATCGAGGCGGCAAAATCGGTCCGGTGGTGGAGCGTGATCGGAGCAACCGTGCCGTGCTGAGAAAGCGCGACGGCAGCTTCGGATGTGATCTTGGCTTTGGGCGTCGCGGCGTTCACCACGAAGACCAGCGGCTTGCCAGCTCGTTCGCAAAGATCGACCGTAGCACCCACTGCGCGCAGATCGTGCGGGCTGGGACGCGTCGGGACGACGATCAACTCGGCAACCGAGATCACCGACTGGATAGCCATGGTGATTGCCGGAGGCGTGTCGATAACCGCAAGCTTGAAGCCCTGCTGACGCAGGACCTGAAGATCGTTCGCAAGGCGGGCAACAGTGGTCTGGGCGAAGGCGGGATATTCCGCTTCACGCTCGTTCCACCAGTCTGCCAGCGAACCCTGCGGGTCAATGTCGATAAGTACAACCGGGCCTGCGCCAGCGCGCTGAGCCTGGACGGCGAGATGCCCTGACAAGGTAGTCTTGCCCGATCCGCCTTTTTGCGATGCCAATGCTAGTACACGCAACGCCTTGGTCCCCCTGGTTAGGCCAACATCCATCCGCGAAATTGCGGCTCTGGAGAACGGGATCGCAGGATACCCCTAATATAGGGTTAACGAGTGGCTTTTCCGGTGCTTGCGGGTAGCAACCATTTCCTAACGGCTGATTCACTATAGGCGCCGGCGAGTGCCCGCGGGATGGGCGGACGAAGGGGAATGAGAGTGCAAGTCGATTGCGCAAGACGAATATTGTTTGCCGCAGCCGGAGCGCTGGCAATAGGCGCTGCCGTGCCAGCGCTGGCCAATGTAAAGGACGGCGTCGATGCCTGGTCGCGCGGCGATTATGTGGCGGCAGTGGCCGAGTGGAAGGGCCCGGCATCCAAGGGCGATGCCGATGCACAGTTCAATCTGGCGCAGGCCTATCGCCTCGGTCACGGTGTCGAACCCGATATGGCCAAAGCGCGCGAACTCTATGAACGGGCCGCAGTGCAGGGGCATATCAAGGCAGCGGACAATTACGGGCTGATGCTGTTTCAGGAAGGGCAGCGCCAGCGCGCGATGCCCTATATTGAAGCCGCCGCCGGGCGGGGCGATCCGCGCGCGCAATATGTTCTGGGTCTTTCGCACTTCAACGGTGAATTAGCCGAAAAGAACTGGGTTCGCGCATATGCGCTGGTCTCACTGGCGCAGGCGTCAGGCCTTCCGCAGGCGACGGGCGCACTTCAACAGATGGATTCCTATATCGCGCTGGAAGACCGCCAGCGTGCGCAATTGCTGGCCGCCGACATCAAGCGGCAAAGCGATGCGCAGCGGGCAGCTCAATTCGCTTCGGCTGATCTTGGCGATGGCCCGGCGGCGCAGGTTACTGCTTCAGCTCCGACCCGCGTTCCGCGCCCTGTCGCCCAGCTCCCGGTTCCTCCGTCGAGCGCCGCTGCGTCAATCCCGGCATCGAATCCAGCCACTGCCGGGGCGGATTATGCACGACCCAAGGGAGCAGTGCTTGTCGCCGGATCGATTGCGCCCAGGCCAGCGCCGGCTACCGTCGCTTCCACGCCTGCGCCGGCAGTCACCGCGCCTGCTCGCCCCGCGCCAGCAGAGATTGCCGCAAGTGGTCCATGGCGCATCCAGCTTGGGGCCTTCGGAGTGAAGGGCAATGCGGAGCGGTTGTGGAACAAGCTCTCAAGCCGTGCGGAACTTGCCGGCAAGCGCCAGATTCTCTCCCCGGCTGGTCGGTTGACCAAGCTGCAGGCAGGCGGCTGGGCAAAAAGGGCCGATGCGCAGGCAGTTTGCACAAGACTCAAGTCGCAAGGGCAGGCCTGTATCGTTGTTGGCGGCTGATCCTGCTTATTGTTGAGACTTCCCTTGCCCAAATCCGCTGCTAAGCTCCGGATTCTATGGGGGAGGGTAAGGCGGTGACAGGCGAAAATCTCACAGGTGCTGGCGTTGCTGCGGCAACACCTGACCAGGAGGAAGTAACCCCTTCAGGCATTTCCGGAAGAATCGGTTCACTCGATTTCATCCGCGGGATTGCTGTGATGGGAATCCTCTTCGCCAATATTACCGCGTTCGGGCATTCCTTCATGGTCTATCTCTGGCCTCCGGCGATGCCGGGCGGCCCGACCGAAGGCGACAAGATCGTCTGGCTGATCCAATATGTCTTCATCGACCACAAGATGCGCGGGCTCTTCACGCTGCTGTTCGGCGCGGGGATGATGCTGTTTGTGGAGAAAGCCTGGGGCCGGGGATCCGGTCGCTGGCTTCAGTTCCGCCGCCTGTTGTGGCTCCTCATGTTCGGGCTCATCCATTTCTATTTCATCTGGTTCGGGGACATCCTGCAACTTTACGCAGTGTGGGGCATTATCGCGCTGCCGATGATGAAGTGGAAGGCGAAGACCCAATTGCTGACCGGGCTCGCCCTCTATGGCCTGGGCACCATTGCGATGGCGGCGATGCTGGGTGGGCAATATTTCATCGCGACCAATCCTGCCGTTGCGGCAAATGTCTCCGAAGAGACACGGACCGAAATCGCCCAGGCGGAAGACAAGGCTCGCAAAGGGATTGAGGAGGATCTCGCGCTTTACCAGCGGGGCAGTTACCCGGATTTTGTCCGTCACCAGATAATCGACGAGACGAAGAAGAACATCGGCGGCCAGGCTTTCGGATTGTTCGAGACGCTCGGCATGATTCTCATGGGCATGGCGCTCTATCGATTCGGCCTGTTCAGCGGCGGGTTCGAGCCGGAAGTCATGCGGTTCTGGGGCTGGACCGGGCTGGTGGGCGGCGCGATCGCTTCGGCTGGTCTGGGCTTGTGGCCCTATCTGGCAGATTTTCCGTTCTTCCTGACGTTCTTCGTGTTCCAGGGCCTCATGATGATTCCTCGCCTCGCCTTTGTGATGGGGCTTCTGACGTTGCTGGTGCTATGGGCGCCACGAGCTACGCAGGGCTGGCTGGGTCAAAGGGTGGTCGCAGTGGGCCGGATGGCCTTCTCGAATTATCTCGGCACATCGATCGTCATGCTGTTCGTCTTCTCTGGCTGGGCGCTGGGCCTCTATGGCAAGCTCCACCGGATCGAACTGTTCGGGATTGTCCTGCTCGCATGGGTCGTCATGCTCGTCTGGTCAAAGCCCTGGCTCGAACGTTTCCGCTTCGGCCCGCTTGAGTGGCTTTGGCGTTGCCTCACTTACTGGAAGCTGTTCTCGATCAGGCGATAGATTGGCGAACTCGACCACTTGTGAACCGGTGAATTCAATTTGCACTTGCTATTGCGAGTGATTCGCATATTTTGCCACTTGCGAATCAGTCGCAGGAGAAGTCGGCCGCCATGTATATCTGTGTCTGCAATGCCATCCGCGAAAGCGAGCTGCGGCGTGTTGCGCGCTATACCACTGGCGATGCAGAGGCTTGCTACGCCGCGCTGGGCAAGCGGCCCGACTGCCGCCAGTGCCTCGACGAAGCCGACATGATCGTGATTGAAGAACGCGAGGCGGCGCGCAAGCCACTTGCCGCCTGACGGCGAACATGCATTTGAGAATCGCTTGCAATTGGCGGAATTCCGCCGTTTTTCGTTCGTTCGGGCCTTGTTATCGCCATGCTCTCGCCGCATAAACTTGCGCCAGTCAGGCAATCTGGAGATGCGGCATGAAGGGCGACGAAAAGGTCATCGAATTTCTCAACAAGGCGCTCACCAACGAACTAACCGCGATCAACCAGTACTGGCTGCACTATCGGGTGCTTGACGATTGGGGCGTGTGCAAACTCGCCGAGTATGAGCGCCACGAATCGATCGACGAGATGAAGCATGCCGATGTGCTGGCGGAGCGTATCCTGTTCCTTGAAGGGCTCCCCAACTTCCAGGCGATCCACAAGCTGAAGGTGGGTGAGACGGTGGAGGAGATCCTCAAGGCCGATCTCGCCGTGGAGATGGAGGCGATCCCGCTGCTCAGGGATGCGATCGAGCATTGCGAGACAGTGCGGGACTACACCAGCCGCGAAATCTTCGAACGCATCCTCGAAAGCGAGGAGGAGCATGTCGACTTCCTCGAGACGCAGTTCGACATGATCGAGCGCATGGGTCTGCAGAACTACGTCCAGCTGCAAAGCAAACCGGCGGGCGAAGGCGACTGAGGCGGATTCGGCAGCTTTCTTCTGGCGGCGTTTAGCGGCCCATTCTTCTCAGCGGTAACCATTTGACTCCCGTCCGGTTCGGGAGCAGCTTCCGCGCCCTGGGGAGACTGGGAGAGAGACCGGGTCGTTCGCCTTCCCATTCATGGGTCGTTTTGCAACCGATGAAGAAGGGAATCCTACATGACGAATCGTCTGAAAGCTTTCGGCCTGGCCATTGTGGCCAGCACAGCCCTGTCACTTGCTGCGCCAGCCTCGGCGCAGTTGCAGGTTTGGGAAGACTATACGCCACAAAAGGAAGTCACCGAACTGACCACGGTGAAGGTCGATGAAGGGCAGCTCGACACCTACCTCGCCGGGCTCAAGGATACCTGGGTCAAGGCCAATGAGATCAGCAAGGAGCTGGGGCAGGTCTCATCCTATGGGATCTATGTCGTGCCTTATGGCGACAATGAGGTGAATCTGATCCTCAGGATCACCTATCCCAACATGGCTGCGCTCGAAGCTGATAAGGCGCAATACGACAAGCTCATGGCCGCCTGGGGCAAGGAAAATAGTGACAAGGCGAACAAGACCGTGATCGAGCTCTACAACAAGATCCGCAAGATCAAGGGCACCTACATGCTGCGCGAGATCAAGATGAACGACTAGCGCACAGAGTGCTCGGAACTTGGGGCGGGGCAGACGCTCCGCCCTTTTCCATTCATCCTATTCCTCGCCGCGTTCGCGCCGCTTGCGCTGCCGGTTGCGATTATGCAGGGCAGCAGTGCGCGTTTCCAGCAGGAACAATGACAGCCCCATGCTGAGGAATCCCATCGTCAGGATCCAGGCGAAAGCGGTGAGTGTGCCGATCTGCGGGCGGATGAAGGCGCTGACGAACAGCAGCGCGATGACCACGCTGATTGTTAGTGCGGCCGCCGTGCTGAACATCACCGCCGCCTGGGCGTAGGATCGCCGCTTCTCAAGGGCCGGGAGATCGTCCAGGGCCGGGCCTGCACGGCCTTCTTCTTCCATCTCGTGGATACGCTCGATCCGGTTGGCGACCCAGATCAGGCGGTTGGTCATGACATTCATGATTGCCCCGATACCCGCCAGCAGGAACGCGGGGGCGAGGCTGATCTGGACGATATGCTGGACGCGCGCAGTGCTGGCGGTCCGTTCGAGCAGGTCGATGGCGAGATTGGTATCGGCGGCGGCTAGCAGGTCCAGCATGGCGGTTCCCTGGATCAATCGCTCTTGAACGGATTTTTGGGGCTCTTGAGCGTCACGCGCACCGGGACGGCATCAAAGCCCAGTTTGGAACGAATGCCGTTGACCAGATAGCGCTCATAGCTCTTGGGAAGCATGTCTAGCCTTGTGCCGAACACCACGAAGCGCGGCGGGCGGGTGCCGACCTGAGTGATATAGCGCAGCTTGATCCGCTTGCCCTTGGGCGCGGGCGGCGGATTGGCCTCGAGCGCGTCGTCGAACCAGCGGTTGAGCGCGGCTGTGGGCACGCGTTTGGACCAGCTCTCGCGGATATCGAATGCAGCGCCCAGCATCGTGTCGAGACCCTTGCCGGTCTTCGCGCTGACGGAGAACAAGGGCAATCCGCGCACCTGCGCCAGCCCATCGTCCAACGCCGCGCGGACGCCGTTGAACAGGGCGCTCGCGTCTTCCGCGATGTCCCATTTATTGATCGCGATCATGAGCGCGCGGCCTTCCTGAAGGACCATGTCGGCGATCTTGAGATCCTGATGCTCCAGGCCCTGGGTGGCATCGAGCAGCAGCACGACCACTTCGGCAAAGTCGATCGCGCGGCGCGCGTCGGCGACCGAAAGCTTCTCCAGCTTCTCGGTCACATTGCGCTTCTTGCGCATTCCCGCCGTGTCGATCAGGCGGATGTCGCGCGTCTCACCGCTTTTCGGATCGGTCCACTTCCAATCGACCGCGATCGAATCGCGCGTGATCCCTGCTTCGGGGCCAGTCAACAGGCGGTCTTCGCCCAACATGCGGTTGATCAGCGTGGACTTGCCCGCGTTGGGCCGCCCGACAATCGCGAGCTTGAGCGGGCCGAGCGGCTTTTCCTCATCCTCGCTCGCGGCGAATTCGGCAGCGGCCTCGGCCGCTTCCGCTTTCGCTCCTACGATCGGCCATAGCGCGCTGAACAGATCGGCCACGCCTTCGCCATGCTCTGCTGACAGCGGCACCGGCTCACCCAGCCCAAGCGAGTAGCTTTCCAGCACGCCGCTTTCGCCAGCGGCACCTTCAGCCTTGTTGGCGACCAGTACCACCGGCACATCCTGCCCGCGCAGCCAGCGTCCGATCTCTTCGTCGAGCGGCGTCAGTCCCGCGCGTGCATCAATGACGAACAACGCGGCGTCGGCACCTTCCAGACTGACCTCGGTCTGTTTGCGCATCCGCCCGGGCAGGGTTTCGGGATCGTCATCCTCCCATCCCGCCGTATCGACGATCGTAAAGGCGAGACCTGCCACATCGGCATCGCCCATGCGGCGATCGCGCGTTACCCCCGGCTGATCGTCGACCAGCGCGAGTTTCTTGCCCACCAGCCGATTGAACAGGGTGGACTTGCCGACATTGGGCCGGCCGATGATGATGACGGTTGGTTTCATAGTGCGGTTGCCAGTTGGCCCTTACGGCAAGGAATGGCAAGCACAGCTATGCCGTCAGCCCTTCTTTGCAACTGGCGGATCGTCGCCCAGGTCTTCGTACCAGGCCTCTACCGGGCCGGAAAGTTTGATCGTCAGGGGTTGGCCCTTGCGGTCCATGGTCTTGCCCGCCTGCACGCGCACCCAGCCTTCGGAAATGCAATATTCCTCGATATCGGTACGCACCCGGTCCTTGAATCGGATGCCGACGCCGCGTTGCAGCTTTTCGCCGTCAAAATGCGGGCTGCGCGGATTGACCGAGAGGTGGTCGGGCGGGGTGTCGTTTGTCTTGTCTTCGCTCATGGCTCGCCCGTTACTTCCACGCGCGCCAATCGGCAACATCAATCGGGCAGAGACGGTGTTTCAGGTGGGCCGCGATCAGGATCGTCGAAATCGGGCTGCGCTGGTTCGAATTCGGGCGGGCTCACTTCCGGCGTTTCCGGCGAAGGAGAGGGAGGTGGGCTCTCTGGCGGTGCGCCGGGATGGATTTCTGGATCAGGTTGCGTGGCCATGTCTGCCTCCAATGTCAGCCGATCCATCAACGATTGAGCGGGGCGTCGTGTTCCTTCTTTGCATCGCAGCGCTTGCCCTTTTGCTCAGCGCCTACTAATGGCGCTCCCCTACACGCGTGCGGTCGCGCCTCACGCGCGGCTTCGTTCGGGTTGCGGGCGTGGCGGAACTGGTAGACGCGCTGGTTTTAGGTACCAGTATCGAAAGATGTGGGGGTTCGAGTCCCTTCGCCCGCACCAAATCCGCTCGGACGTAGCTCGATTATGACGAAATTGTTGAAAAGGCTTCAGTTTTAATCCCATGCAGATCAAGGAAACAGCCAATAAGGGCCTCAAGCGCGCCTACCAGCTCACGATCACGGCGAAGGATATCGCCGACCGGATCGAGGCTGAGGTCAAGAAGATTGCGCCGCAGGTGCGCATGCCCGGCTTCCGTCCGGGCAAGGTGCCGGCGAATCTCGTCAAGAAAATGCATGGCGAGCAGCTGCATTCGCAGACCGTGAACGACGTGATCCGCGAATCGGTCGACCAGCTGATGAAAGACAAGGAACTGCGTCCCGCGATGCAGCCCAAGATCGATCTCGCTGGTGGTTATGAAGAAGGCAAGGATGCCGAGCTTTCAGTCGAGCTGGAGATTCTGCCTGAGGTGCAAGCGCCTTCGACCGATGGGTTGAAGCTCGAAAGGCTGGTGGTCCCCGTTTCCGACGAGGCAGTGGACGAAGCGATCGAAGGGATCGCAGGCCAGAACAAGAGTTACAAGGATGCCGCCAAGACGAAGAAGGCAGCTGACGGCGACCAGATCATCATCGATTTCACTGGCCGCGTCGACGGCGAGGAATTCGAAGGTGGCAAGGCCGAAGATGCTCCGCTGGTGCTCGGTTCGGGCCAGTTCATTCCCGGCTTCGAGGAGCAGCTTACCGGCGTGAAGACCGGCGATGCCAAGACCATCACCGTCACCTTCCCCGAGGATTATCCGGCCGAGAACCTCAAGGGCAAGGAAGCCGAGTTCGACATCACCGTGAAGCAGGTGAAGGTCGAAACCGAAACCAAGGCCGATGACGATTTCGCCAAATCGCTTGGCCTCGAAGGGCTCGACAAGCTCAAGGAATTGATCCGCGGCCAGCTCGAACAGCAGACCGCCGGGCTCACCCGCACGCAGATGAAGCGCCAGCTTCTCGATACTCTGGCCGCCGGTCACGATTTCGAAGTGCCCGAAGGCATGGTGAACGCGGAATTCGAACAGATCTGGGCGCAGCTCCAGCAGGAAGCCGCCAAGGAAGAGAATCCCGAAGAGGCGCTGAAGGAAATCGAAGCCGAGAAGGACGATTACCGTTCGATCGCCGAACGCCGCGTGCGTCTGGGCCTGCTGCTCAGCGAGATCGGCCAGGCCAATGGCGTGGAAGTGACCCAGCAGGAAATGTCCATGCTGATCCAGCAGGCGGCGCAACAGTACCGCCCGGAAGATCGCGAACGCTTCATCCAGTATGTTCAGCAGGAGCCGATGGCTGCTGCACAGCTGCGCGCACCGCTCTATGAAGACAAGGTGGTCGACTTCCTGTTCGACAAGGCGGAGATCACCGAACGCGAAGTGACGCAGGAAGAGCTGGAAGCGGCGATCGAAGCGGACGAGGCCGAGGAAGCCAAGCCCGCCAAGAAGAAGGCGCCGGCGAAGAAGAAGGCTCCGGCCAAGAAGGCCGAGGACAAGAAAGCTCCCGCCAAGAAAGCAGCGGAAAAGAAGCCCGCGGCCAAGAAAGCTCCCGCCAAGAAGGCGGCTGACAAGCCCACGGCAGAGAAGAAGGCCCCGGCCAAGAAGGCGCCCGCGAAAAAGCCTGCTGCCAAGAAGCCTGCTGCAAAGAAGGCACCGGCAAAGAAGGCCGCAGCGAAGGACTGATATCCGCGCATTGCTGTTTCAAAGCCGCCGCGTTCGGGATTGCCGGGCGCGGCGGTTTTGCGTCTGGGCGCTTGAAACCGGGCTTGAGCCAATGGGCCTGATGCTGCATCACCCCTGCCTGTCTTTCGAAGGGGGTATCCGATGAATAAGCGATCCGTGGCAATTCGGTCCTTGCGCTCTGGTGGCCTGATGGCCGCGATTGCCTTGCTGGGTGGCTGTTTCCTTGCCGAGGACGATAATGCCAACCCGATCATTCCCGACGATGCTCTGGCTTATCCGCTGAAGTTCGGTGACGGCCGCGAATGCGAGGAACAGGACGACGGCGAGCTGTCATGCCAGCGCGCCAGCTTCGAAAGGCTGGCCGAAGGCGGCTACAGCATCACCGTGTACCAGGAGATCACCACGGATGAGGATGGTGAGCAAAGCGGCGAGAGCGGCACGACAAGCAGCGAATACAAGTTGCGCGCTCTGCGGGGGGCTGGCGTTCCGGCTGATACATATCTCGTGCAAACCGTCAGCGCGTCGGAAAGGGAACGCTTTCTCGGCTTGTTGAAACGGTCGTCACGCGGCGGCTGGCTCAAGATTTCGCCCAATTGCGACAAACTCTCGCCCGAGGCATTCGTTCGCTTCATGAACCAGGGGTGGTTGCACACCGAGGAAGGGGCAACGCTCGACAGCCTTACCTGCCACATCGTGCGCGACGGTCTCGATGATGCGCGTCTCTACAGCATCCTCAGTTCGACCAAATCGTCTGGCGACAACAAGATCCTGTTTTCCGGCGGCTGACGCGGATCACTCGGCGGGCTGCCACGGCTTGAACGAGGGCGCAGGGAGCTTCGCAGTGCGGGCACGTTCATAAGCAGCGCCCGCCTTCAACACTTCGTGGTCCTGCCACTTTGCACCCATGAAGCTGAGCCCTACGGGTAGCCCCTCGACCGCGCCCATCGGTACAGTCAGGTGAGGATAGCCGGCGATGGCGGGCAATGAGCCCGCCCCGATGTCACCGCCAAAATTGTCGCCATTGACCAGATCCATTGTCCAGGCAGGGCCAACAGTGGGGGCAATCAGGAAGGAGACATCATATTCTGCCATGATCCGGTCGATGCCGTCCTCGCGTGTTGCATGCTGAACCATGGCCAGCGCCTTGCGATAGGCTTCCTCATCCGTAGTCTGGAGCGCCTTTTCGAACAGGTCCTGACCGAACCAGCGCAGTTCCCTATCGCCATGTGCGTAGTTGAATGCGACCAGATCGGTGAGCGTGTCAGGCATGGCGGGATCGGGCAGCGTGGCGAGATAGGCGTTCATATCGCGCCGCAATTCGAACAGCAGTACGGTAAGTGAGTTGGGCCAGAACTCGTCAGGCCAGTCATAGTCGATCGGCACCAGCACAGCGCCCGCGCGCTCCAGGTCCTCCATCGCGCGGTCGAAGAGGGCATCGACCTTTGACCGCGATCCAGCCTGTTTCACCATCACGCCGATGCGCACGCCTCTGAGAGAATATTCGGCGAGGCCCTGAGTGAAGTCGGTCGCATATTTGCCGGCTTCTGCCGTTGCCGGGTCGAGCGGATCGCCGCCTGCTATGGCACTGAGCAGCAGCGCTGCGTCATGGACGCTGTTCGCCATCGGACCGGCAGTGTCCTGCGATGCGCTGATCGGCACCACATGCGTGCGGCTGACCATGCCCACGGTGGGCTTGAATCCGACGATCCCGTTGATGCTGGCGGGGCAAGTGATCGAGCCATTTGTTTCTGTCCCGATCGCCGCCCAGGCCAGGCCGGCCGCGACAGCCGCCCCGCTTCCGGCTGACGAACCGCAGGCGCTGCGGTCGGTCGCATGGGGGTTGCGAGTCAAACCGCCCACGGCGCTCCACCCGCTGGTGGAATTATTGTCGCGAATATTGGCCCATTCAGAGAGATTGGTCTTGCCCAGCACGACTCCACCAGCAGCACGCAGCCGCGTTATCAGCGGTGCGTCACGCCCGGTGGCATTGTCTTTCAGGGCGAGCGATCCCGCCGTCGTCGGCCACTCGCGAGTCTCGATATTGTCCTTCACCAGAATGGTGCGCCCTCCTAAGGGCAGCCCTCCATTCGATGCGTCGCGGGCCTCGCCCGGTGCATTTGGGTTGGTGACGATGACGGCATTCAGCATGGGGCCGGAATCATCGAGCTGCGCGATCAGCGACAACTGGTGATGTGCTGCCGCCTCAGCTGCATTGGGGGACGAGTTTGGCTCGCGCGCGGCAAGCGGTGTGCCGAGCAAGGCGAGGGCGGACAGCAATGCGAGCTTTTTCATGCGCGGCAGACTGCCACCGCTTTGCCCGAATGCCCAGCGTCAAAAATTTCCGCTGATCGAAAGACTGTAGATGGTCGAAACGTCGTAGCGACGGTCTTCGCGGAACAGAATGGGCGAGCGGTCGCGCAAGCCGTCATAGACCGTTCGATTGAAGATCGCTTCGCCGGCAGTCAGGTTGAAGACGTTAAGTGCAACGGTCAGCCCGAAGACGTCCTTGTTCTCGATGAAAGCGCTTGTGTAGAGCGGCCCTTCGTAATTCTTGCCTGTCTCGAACAGGCGGACCGTCTGTTTCTTGTGGCGCCAGTCGAATCCCGCGCCCACAGCCCAGCTTGAATCGGGGATATCCCAGCGCAACTCTCCATTCGCGCGCAGGTTATCGTGATTGCTGACGAAACGCGGCTCACCGGTCAACGGATCGTCAAGGCGCGAATTTTCGGCGATCAGCTCGATATCCAGCTTGGCGCCTTTCCAGCCAACCGGGTCGAAATTGATCGTTGCATTGCCCTTCACGCCCAGCAGGCGGGCATGATCGACATTGCCGCGCGATTCCCCGCCGCCGACCGGAATGAAGTCGATGTAGTCCTCGATGAAATGGGCATAGGCATTAAGGCTCGCCGAACCCCACGGACCCAGCCCGTGTTTGATCTCCAGATCTGCTTCCCAGGCCTGCTGCGGAACGAGGCGGACATTGCCGGCATTCTGATTGTTGAGTTCGAGATTTACCCCTGCCAGGAAATCGCTGAAGGAAAGCTGGCCGACCGTGCGCGCAAGCTTGAACGACAGATCGAGATCGTCGCTGGCCGTCCAGGCCAGGCTGAGCGACCCCTTGGGCCGCTGGAATGTACGGGTCAGGCCTCCCGGTCCGGTTTGCGCCAGCTTGGAATATTCTCCGCCCGCTCCAATCGACAAGGTAAGCCCGGCACCAAGGGAACGCGTGTGAGTGAGAATCGCTTCATAGCGATCCTCGGAAACGCCGCCGGTTCCTTCGGGAAAGTCGATCTCTACCCACGCCCCGGAAGCGTCCAGCTCGGCCAGGGTCGCGGCCTGGTCCAGGCGATTGAAGGCGGCTTCTGCATCCAGCTGCCAATCGCCGCCTGCCATGTTCCAACGATATTCCGCCCTGCCGATCCGTTCGCCACTATCGCGCGACTGGTCGAAAATGAATCCCGTATCGGGGGAGCCGTCGGCATATGTGGTGATCGATGTGGCCGGCCCGGCTCCATGTTCGAAACGCTCGATACCAATCAGTTTCAGGCGGCCCGGGCCGAGCGGAAAGTCGATATCGCCACTGATTTCATAGGAATGGCCGTCGTCGAGATTGGTGAAATCGCGGAAACTGTCGACCCCGGAAATTGAATCGCGGCTCTCGTCATTGGTGAAGCGCGTGTCGCGCAGTTCGAGATTGCCGCTCAGATTGGCGACGACCCCGCCGGGAGAAGTCCATTTGACCGATCCGGAAAGGCTGGGCTGCTCCGCAACATATCTGATCAGCCCGGTCCGCCGTTCGACCAGCTCTCCGGCGCCGTCAAAGATCAGCACACCCCGGCCACCGCCCGCGCCGCCTCTGCTCGGCTGGTTGCCGATCGCCGCGGTCCAATCGAACGCGCCGCTTGATCCGCTTGCCGAAATCTCTCCGCCAATCCAGCTCGGCTTCGCATATTTCGGCCGCACACGGGCTTGATATTCGAAGCGGCCGGATACTGCGCCGCCGCTCGTGATGACGTTTGCGACCTGGCCTGAGAGGCCGGGGATGCCCAGCGCTGCGCCGTCGACAATCTCTATGCGGACCACGCGATCGGCGGATATGCGGCTGAGGCGGGCGATCGTGCCTGAGGACTTGCTGGCCAGCCGTTCACCGTCCAGGAGGACGTTCTCGCGCGTCTGGCCAAGCCCGCGCTCCTCTTCCTGTTCCTTGATAGTGAAGCCGGGCACTTGCCGCAGCATTTCGAGCGCGGTGCGAGGCGCAAATCGATCGAAGAACGCGGCATCATAGCTCTGACCCGCAATTGCGGAGGTGGGGGTCTGCGCCAGTTGATCGGCATTGCCGGAATCTTCATTCGCAAGCGCAGGCGAAGTCAGAGGCAATGTGATCGAGGCGAGCAAGGCGGCGATTGTCGAGCGCGGCGCAATGGCATTGGCATGTAATTTCATGCCTCAGGCATAATTCGATCATGCAGCAGGGCAGGGCCGGATAGACAAGGGACGGCGGCTATCGGATGAACGGCAAAGCCGTTCGACAAACGACATATCAGGCGGACAAACGGCTCGATCCTGTAACCGCCGAGGGCTGAAAGGCGGCTGAGGCACCTTGCGGATCAGACCTATACTTTCGCTTCATCGTTAGCGGTCCGTTTACCAGATCGAACTAACCAGCAAGCAATGTCTGGAAATGTGTAGCCGCACGCCAAGGTATGATAGCGCTACCATTTCTGGGCCGGGAGTTAAGAAACCGGATGGGAAGGGTTTGCTGTGGGTCGCAATTCTAACACTTTGTCCGAGCGCGTGACTGATTTCGTCTACAGAGGCTCGATCATGCGGCAGTCGAAGCTGATTTTTCGCTCGATTGCCGTGCTTGTGCTGTTGCTCGGCCTGGCGGCTCTACTCGGATTCATGCGGATCGAGCAGCGCGCTAACAAGTTGGCGCAGCTAACTGACGTCGCGTTTCTCACCTCTTCGATCAGCCGTTCGATTGTCGTGTCCAAGGATGAGATGGGTGCCTATCGCGCTCGCAATTACGAACCAGAACTCATCGCCAACTCGATTCGCTCTGCGAAGAACGGGCAGGAACTTGCGGGCAAGCTGAAAGTCGCAGCAGGCGAAATCGATTCAGCCTGGCTGCCCATAGTGGAGGAGCTTCAGAGCGATCTGGTTGGCGTCGAGCAGAGGCTGGCTGAAGTGCGCGATGCGCCGCGTTCGATCGTCGAGGAGGAAAGCTTCCTCGGTCCGCGCTACGACTTCATCGACCGGACCAACAACAAGGTCGTGGCGCTTAAGGACGATGCGGCAACGCGCGTTGAGGACGTTTCGAACGAAGGCATCTGGGAAATGCGCGTGGCCATTGTCTCGATGGTGTTCTTTGCCGGCCTTGTGCTTTTCCTTGTCCTTTGGGGGCAGCGCTTCGTGGCCCGGCGCATCGTCAGCCCGGTTACGGAGATCAGTGCCGTGAGCCAGCGGCTTGTCGATGGCGAGGCCAATCTGGCAATCCCGCAATTCGATCGCGATGATGAAATCGGCTCTATGTCGCGGTCGCTCGCCGTCATGCAGACGATTGCCGAAGAACTCGTCGCCAAGGCCAATGAACAGATCGACGCCCAGGCAGAGAAGATCGACGCCCAGGAAGAACGGATCGATGCGCAAAGAGAGCGCGACGAGCGCGTCGCCATGATCCAGTCTCTTGCAGACCGCTTCGAAACCATGGTCGCTCAGGTTGCCAATGAAGTGGCGGCGACCAGCGTTCAGCTCGAGGAAGCGGCGAGGCTCATGAACGAGAATGCCGAGAATTCGTCGGAACGAATCGTCAATGCAACCCGCCTGTTGACCCAGACATCGCAAGGCGTCACCGGCGCGGCGGCGGCGAGCGACGAGTTCGTCATGTCGATCAGCGAAATCAGCCGCCAGGCCGCAACCTCGGCGGAACGCGCCCAGGAAGCCGGCAATGTGGCTCAGGAGGCCGATCGTGCGGTGACCGATCTCGACTCGATGGCGGGGAAGGTCAGCGCCGTGGTCGAACTGATCTCGCGCATCGCACAACGCACCAATCTGCTGGCGCTCAATGCCTCGATCGAAGCGGCGCGCGGCGGCGAGGCGGGACGTGGATTTGCCGTCGTGGCGTCAGAGGTCAAGGAACTGGCCATGCAGACCGCTCGCGCTACGGACGAAGTGGAGGAGCAGATCCGCGCGATCCAGAACAATTCCTCGGCAAGCGCCGGCGCCTTGAGCAGGATTGCAGAGGAAGTGGGCGAACTGCAGACCACCTCAATGTCGATTGCCGCTGCGGTCGATCAGCAGTCGGTGGCGGGGCAGGACCTGGCCCGCAGCATCGACATCGCAGCGCGCCATGCCGAATCCGTATCGGCCGATATGGTGCAGGTGAGCGATATGGCGATGGCAACGGGTACGGCCGCGACACAGGTGCTCGATTCCTGCAAGCGGTTGGGCCAGCAGGCCGATGATCTGCGCACTCAAGTGGGCGAATTCCTGGACCATGTGCGCGCCGCCTGACCGGTCAGCCGAAACAATCTGTCCTCATCGATTGCAGCGAAAGGGTTAATGCCCTTGAACATCGCGTGTGCCGGGCCGACATAGGCCGTCACGCAATTCAACAAGGACGCATCAATGATCGATCTGCTCGGCAATTCCGGCGAAACCTATGGCTCTCAGGGACAGTTCACCCGCGATCCATTGACTGGCGCTCTTGTGCCTGTGGTGGTCGAGCAGACGAGCCGGGGCGAACGCAGCTTTGACATTTTCAGCCGCCTGCTGCGCGAACGCATCGTGTTCGTGACCGGCCAGGTTGAAGACAATATGGCTTCGCTGATCGTGGCCCAGCTGCTGTTCCTCGAAAGCGAAAACCCCTCGAAGCCGATCAGCATGTACATCAACTCGCCGGGCGGCGTGGTGACGGCCGGCATGGCGATCCACGACACGATGCAATACATCAAGCCGCGCGTTTCGACCGTTTGCGTGGGCCAGGCGGCCAGCATGGGCAGCTTCCTGCTGGCGGCGGGCGAGCCGGGTATGCGTATCGCGTTGCCCAATGCACGGATCATGGTCCACCAGCCTTCGGGCGGGGCACGCGGCATGGCATCGGATATCGAGATCCAGGCGCGCGAAATCCTGCGGATCCGCACACGGATGAACGATCTCTACGTCAAATATACCGGCCAGAGCCTGACCGATATCGAGAAGGCGATGGATCGCGATACTTTCCTCGAGGCCGAAGAAGCCATGAAGTTCGGCCTGGTCGACAAGGTGTTCGAGACGCGTCCGGAAGGCGATTCGAGCGATGAGGAAGAAGGATCGGGCGGTGCACCCGAGTAAGGATCGAAGGAATTTTCGACCCCTTGTGAGACATTTACCTTGTCAATGAAGGGCTTGGCCGATTCTTTTCCTGCAACGCGCTGGAAAAGCTGCACCAATATATTGATTCATAAACTTCCCAAGATAGAGTCGGTCGAATCCCGTGGATTTCGGTTGGCGGGTGATGGAAGCGTTAGGATATGACCAAATTGAGCGGAACTGACAGCAAGAGCACTCTCTATTGTAGCTTCTGCGGCAAATCGCAGCATGAGGTGCGCAAGCTTATTGCCGGACCCACCGTGTTCATCTGCGATGAATGCGTGGAGCTGTGCAATGATATCATCCGTGAAGAAACCAAGGCAGGGATCGCTGGCCGCAAGGAAGGCGAAGTCCCCACGCCGCATGACATCTTCCAGACGCTCAACGATTATGTGATCGGGCAGGACCGCGCCAAGCGCGTGCTCTCGGTCGCGGTGCACAACCACTACAAGCGCCTGAAGCATTCGGCCAAGGGCAATGATGTTGAGCTGGCAAAGTCCAACATCCTGCTGGTTGGGCCGACCGGTTCGGGCAAGACCTTGCTGGCGCAGACGCTGGCGCGCACTTTCGACGTGCCCTTCACCATGGCTGACGCCACCACGCTGACTGAAGCGGGCTATGTGGGTGAGGATGTGGAGAACATCATCCTCAAGCTGCTGCAGGCCAGCGACTACAATGTCGAAAAGGCACAGCACGGCATCGTCTATATCGACGAGATCGACAAGATCACTCGCAAGGCGGAAAACCCCTCGATCACACGCGACGTGTCGGGCGAGGGCGTGCAGCAGGCCCTGCTCAAGTTGATGGAAGGCACCACCGCCTCCGTTCCGCCGCAGGGTGGCCGCAAGCATCCGCAGCAGGAGTTCCTGCAGGTTGACACCACCAATATCCTGTTCATCTGCGGCGGCGCTTTTGCCGGTCTGGACAAGATCATTGCCGACCGCTTGCAGAAGCGTTCGATCGGCTTCGGCGCGCATGTGGCCGATCCTGACAAGCGCCGCATTGGCGAACTGCTTGAGAAGGGCGAGCCTGAGGATCTGCTCAAATTCGGACTGATCCCTGAGTTCGTCGGCCGTCTGCCGGTGATCGCGACGCTGCATGACCTCGATGTCGATGCGCTGGTCACGATCCTGCAGGAACCGAAGAACGCACTGGTGAAGCAGTATCACAAGCTGTTCGAGCTTGAGGATGTCGAACTGACATTCCAGGATGACGCTCTGCAGGCGATTGCCGAACGCGCCATCAAGCGCAAGACCGGCGCTCGCGGCCTGCGTTCGATCGTCGAAGGCATTCTGCTCGATACGATGTTCGACCTGCCCGATATGGAGGGCGTGACCGAAATCGTGATCGACAAGGACGTGGTGGAGGGCCGCAAGGAACCAATCCGCGTGCTCGCCAATGACGACGATGCGGCGAAGGAAGAAGCGGCCTAGCTCGTTGGGGTGAGTCTCGCGATTTCACCTGAATTCGCCGAAGAATTCGCGCGAGAATGGGTCGAAGCCTGGAATTCGGGCGATCTTGAGCGCATCCTTTCGCATTATTGCGACGACTTTGAAATGCGCTCTCCGCTTATTGCGGAACGGGGCTGCTCGTCAGACGGTTGCCTGCGGGGCAAGGATGCTATCCGCCCCTATTGGGCAGCCGGGCTCGCCGCAACGCCACCAATCCAGTTTGAGTTGATTGGGGTTCATTGCGGCATCGGCGCCATTGCCATCTGCTACCGCAGTATCGGGCGGGGCAAGATCGTGGTCGAGCGGATCGAGCTGGGTCCAGATGGCAAGGGCATTCGCGCCGAAGCGCTCTATCGCGAAGACTTCTAACCTTCCCCGGCCTTCCTGCGTTCAAGCAGGCTATCGACCCGAGCCACGCGCTCTGGCGGGACGACTTCGCGAATATCGTAATAGGTCTCGAACGCGGGGATGCCTTCGGGTAGCGCGACCCAGGGCATCTTCTCGGACGTGAAGATCACGGCGTCGGGCGTCGTCGATCCGGGCTCGTCCAGCGTACCCACGCGCAACCCCGCGCCAAGGCGCCCAAGGCGCGGATAGTGGCTCCACAGCGCGGTGCCGCATTGGCTGCAACGCATGATGATGTGCGGCCCGCCGCTGCCTGCAGTGACGGTGCTCTCAGACAGTTCCCCCTCGAGCACGGCAATATTCTCGGTCTCGAAGAAGGCGTTGACCACGCTGGTCGACCCGGTCTGGTGCTGACACTGGGTGCAATGGCAATTGTTGACGAAGATCGGCTCGCCGGTGACGCGGTACCGCACATGGCCGCAACCGCAGCCGCCTTCGCGCACGATCGTGCTCATAGTGCCCGTTCCCTTTCAATCATGCGCAGCGTGGCCAAGTCCGCAGCTTTCCCGCGCCGTTTCAATCTGCAGCGTCGTATGGCCGATCCCATGGTCGTGCTCAAGACGGTGGGCAACCTCTTGCAGGAAGGCATCGCCGGGATGGCCTGTTGGCATGACCAGATGCGCGGTGAGGGCGGTCTCCGTCGTGCTCATGGGCCAGATGTGCAGATCGTGCACCGCAGAGACATTGTCGAGGCCCGACAGAAAGCTGCGGACTGCGTTCTCGTCGATCCCGTCGGGAACCGCGTGCAGGCCCATCTTGACGCTATCCTTGGCCAGGCCCCAGGTTCCCCAGGCGATCACCGCCACGATCAACAGACTCGTGACGGGATCGATCCAGACCTGCCCGGTCATGAGAATGACAACACCCGCCACGACCACGCCGACCGATACCAGCGCATCGGCCACCATGTGCAGGAAGGCGCCGCGAATGTTGAGATCCTGCTTGCGCCCACTGATGAAGAGCAGGGCGGTCAATGTGTTGATGACGATGCCGACCCCGGCGACCACGACCATGGTCCATCCCGCAACCGGAGCGGGTTCGATCAGCCGCTGGATCGTTTCGAACAGGATCGCACCGATGGCGATCAGCAGCAGCATGGCATTGGCCAGCGCCGCCAGGATGGTCGAGCTCTTGAGGCCATAGGTGAAGCGTGAAGTCGGGGGTCTCTTGGCCGCGACCGAAGCGCCCCAGGCGATCATCAGGCTGAGCACGTCGGACAGATTGTGTCCGGCATCGGCGACCAGCGCCATCGAGCCGGAAATATATCCGAACACGGCCTCGACCACTACGAAGAAGGTGTTGAGGACCACCCCGATTGCAAAGGCGCGCCCGAAATCGGCCGGTGCGTGGCAGTGGCCATGCCCATTGCCGTGGGAATGGCCGTGGTTGTGATTGTGTGCGTGGCCCAATCCCTACCCCGCTCGCTGTTGTCCCCGCTTGGCCCGTGAGTTGAGCCGGAATCTCGCTCGATATTGCGTTCAATCCTGGGCTTGGCAAGAAAAATACCGCAAAATCAGTATGATATAGCGTATCACAAAATATTATGAGATAACATTACATTAATCTGGGCATGATTCAAGGCCTTGATTATCCGCGGCAAATCTTGCGGGATTGCCGGGCGGGTCGCCTGTGCTGCGGCGCAGCGCGAGCATCATGCGACGGCGCAAACCTGCCTGGCCCTATTCGTAAACGCAGGCGTCGAGGCCTTCCCTCTGCACCACGCCCATCCGGCGGCGGATCGTATTGCCATGCCGCGCAAGCCAGCCCGAAGGGCTCACAACCGCGCGCTTTTTGGGAAGGGGCAGGGCGGCCGCCATGCGCGCCGCCTCGCTCGGTGTCAGCCGCGCGGCCGAGTGCTGGAAATAGCGCTGGGCCCCTGCCTCCGCGCCATAGGTGCCAATCCCCGTCTCCGCGACGTTGAGATAGACTTCCATGATCCGGCGCTTGCCCCAGACCTTCTCGATCAGGAATGCGAACCAGGCCTCAAGCCCCTTGCGGAAATAGCCGCCGCCTTGCCACAGGAACACGTTCTTGGCGGTCTGTTGCGTAATGGTTGAGCCGCCGCGGATGCGCCCGCCCTGCGCATTGCGCGCCGCTGCCTTGGCGATCGCTTCCGCGTCGAAGCCGTTGTGCGTGCAGAACTTGCTGTCCTCCCCCGCAATTACGGCGCGCACCATGTTGCGGTCGATATTGGAGAGCGATTCCCAATCCTTGGTGATGCCGTTTCCGTCTATCATCATGGTCGCGGTGATCGGCACCGGCACCCATTTGAACAGCAGCACCAGCGCCAGGCTGATGCCGATGAACCACAGGACGGCCTTGGCAATGAAACGGACGACTGCACGGACCATATGTTTCGGTTAGCGCGCAGTCGCAGAAATACAATCGCTCTTTGGCTGGATCGGCTATGCAGTCCGCCGGGTCGCGGGGAGAACATGCCATGCCGCAATTCGTAATCGAACGGGAAATGCCGGGCGCCGGCTCGCTGTCGCCGCAGGAACTGAAGGAAGCATCGCTGCAATCCTGCAAGGTGCTGCGCGATCTTGGGCCCGAGATCCAATGGGTCCATTCATACGTCACCGATAACAAGATCTATTGCATCTATCGCGCGCCAGACGACCGGCTGATCCGCACACATGCCGAGACCGCGGGCTTTCCGGCGAATTCAGTTTCACAGATTCGCGCGACGATCGACCCGACCACGGCGGAGTAGGATGGCAGGTACGAAAGACCCTCTCCACCTTGCAGCGAAGAGGGTCGTGGTGATCTTGGTCGCGGCAGCCAAAGGGCGACCGCCCGCCACGCCTACTGGCGCGAAAGCCTAAGGGGCCGGATGGCCCCGCCGGCGACTAAGGCAAAACCAGTCAAGCCGCGCCGGGCAGAAGCCTTTCGCCGGCGATCCGCTGCATCGCTTTCTGCAGCTTTTCGAAGGCACGCACTTCGATCTGGCGGATACGTTCGCGACTGACGTCGTAAACCTGCGAAAGCTCCTCCAGCGTCTGCGGATTATCCGTCAGGCGCCGTTCGGTAAGGATGTGCTTTTCGCGCTCGTTAAGCGCGTCCATCGCTTCCTCAAGCATCTCGTGGCGAACCTGCGCCTCTTCGGCGTCGGCGACTGTCTCGTCCTGCAGCGGGCGATCGTCGGTCAGCCAGTCCTGCCATTCGCCGGACCCTTCCTCGCCGCCGCGCATCGGCACATTGAGCGAGCCGTCGCCGCCCATCATCATGCGCCTGTTCATGTTGACGACTTCCTGTTCCGGCACGCCCAGATCGGTGGCGATCTTCGTCACGTCATCGGGGTGCAGGTCGGTGTCTTCATAGGCGTCGAGGTTCTTCTTCATCCGGCGAAGGTTGAAGAACAGCTTCTTCTGCGCGGCGGTCGTGCCCATCTTCACGAGCGACCAGCTGCGCAGGATATATTCCTGGATCGATGCCTTGATCCACCACATGGCGTAGGTGGCCAGGCGGAAGCCGCGTTCGGGCTCGAACTTCTTCACGCCCTGCATCAGGCCCACATTGCCCTCTGAAATGAGGTCGCTGACCGGCAGGCCATAGCCGCGATAGCCCATGGCGATCTTCGCCACGAGGCGCAGGTGGCTCGTCACCAGCTGCGCGGCAGCTTCGGGATCTTCATGCTCCTCATACCGCTTGGCGAGCATGTATTCCTGCTCGGCAGTCAGTACAGGGTACTTCTTGATTTCTGAGAGATAGCGGTTGAGGCTCTGCTCACCGCTCAGCGCGGGGACCGCCAGATTCTTGGATTTGCTCACTACTTCCCTAACCTTTCTTGCGTCGACCTCACGGCGCCGGACCCCTGATGGGCATCCGTCTGTGCGGGCCACGTGGTTACATATAGATGGATTTGCCGCGATTTGCAGTGACTTTCGTCGATTTTAACGACCAAGTTCGTCGATCAGTTCCCGCATATCGGCGGGAGGTTCCGAAGAAAACTCGATCCATTGGCCGCTCACAGGGTGTTCGAATCCCAGACTTTGTGCGTGCAGAGCCTGTCTTGCGAACTCCAAGTGCTTGAGAACAGGCCGCAATTTTGCTGGTGTCCGTCCATATGTTGGATCCCCCAATAGCGCATGTCCGATTGACGCACAGTGAACGCGCACCTGGTGGGTACGCCCGGTCTCCAGCCTGCACTCGATAAGTGCGGAAGAATCCAAGTTTTTCAGTGTCTTGAAGTGCGTTATCGCATGTTTCCCGCGCGAGGAATTCTTTTCGAGCAACGTCATTTTCTTGCGGTTGGAATCGCTGCGACCGATCCTGCCTTCGATTGTGCCTTCGGGCGGGCTTGGATGGCCTGCGCAAACCGCCAGATAACGCCGGTGGATCGAATGATCCTTGAATTGGCGCGCCAGGCCTTCATGCGCCTTGTCGCTCTTGGCCACTACCAGCAGGCCGGATGTGTCCTTGTCGATTCGGTGCACGATACCAGGGCGGGCGACGCCGCCAATTCCGGAAAGCCGCCCGTGGCAGTGATGGAGCAGAGCATTGACCAGCGTTCCGTCCGGATTGCCTGCCGCTGGGTGCACCACCATGCCAGCGGGCTTGTTGACCACGATGAGGTGTTCGTCCTCATAGACCACGTCGAGCGGAATATCCTGTGGCTGTGCTTCGGGCTCGGCGGCAGGGGGGACTGCGATCCGGAAGCTTGCACCTTCGAGCACCTTGGCGCTCGGGCTTGTGGCGATCTTGCCATCGATCTCGACATGGCCCTTGGCAATCAGCGCCTTGATCCGCTCGCGCGAAAACTCGCTCGCTTCCGCCAGAGCCTTGTCGAGGCGGGCGGACTGGGTAACTTCGCCAGTGATGGTAATTCCTTGGCCCAATATGCCTTCCCGTTCGCCCTGAGCTTGTCGAAGGGTCGCCCTTCACTTAGCAATTGGGCATGACCTTCTGGGCCTATATACTGCATTGCCGTGGCGGCGTTTTCTATACCGGCCATACAGATGATCTGGAATTGCGCGTGGCGCAACATCAGAGCTGTTCGGTCCCAGGCTTTACATCGAAATATTTGCCGGTCGAACTTGTCTGGTCCCAGGAATTCTCGGCACGTGATGAAGCGCTGGAAGCGGAGAGGCAGATCAAGGGTTGGTCGCGCAAGAAGAAGCTTGCTCTGATACGTGGTGACTGGGAAGCAATTGCGCGCCTTGCCAGAAGCAAAAGCGGCCCTTCGACAAGCTCAGGGCGAACGGAAGTCTTGGTTTCTCGCACGCTGCACACACAATTGTTCGAAGAGGCTCGTTCCGCCCATCCGCTCGAATGCTGTGGAATCCTTTTGGGCGAGGGTTATCGCATCACCACGGTCCAGCCCGCGCTTAATGTCCATCCAGATCCCGAAACGCATTTCGAGATCGATCCGCAGGCGCTGATCGAAGCGCATCGCGCAGCGCGAGAGGGTGGGCCGCAGGTGCTGGGCTATTATCATTCGCACCCCAACGGCGCGGCTGAACCTTCCGCAACCGATGCGGAACTGGCGGCGGGCGATGGAGCAGTGTGGGCGATCGCGGCGAACGGAGGCGTGACGTTCTGGCGTAGCGAGGAAGGCGGGTTCACCCCGCTTTCCTACCAGATCGTCGATCCCTAGAACGGATGTATGCACCGGCTTGGCCCATCTTCACCAACAGCTTTTGACAAGGCGGGTGGCGGGGGGCGGCTTTTGTTCTTATGAACTGTGTTCCATGTGTTCCATCCTGTTGGAAATTGTCAGCCAAGAATGACCCAAACTTCCGCTACCGACCTCGCCGCCTTGCTGTGTTCCCGGCTGTGCCATGACATGCTTTCGCCTGTGGGAGCGCTGTCCAACGGGATCGAATTGCTGGCCGAGGAAAAAGATCCCGAGATGCGCAAGCGCTGCTTCGAGCTGCTGGAACAGAGCGCCAAGATCAGCACCGACAAGCTCAAATTCTTCCGGCTGGCCTTTGGTGCAGCGGGCGGCTTCGGAGATGCGGTGCCGGTCGAGGAATCGAAGGCGGTTATCGATGCGCTGGTGTCCGATGCCAAGCGTGTCACGGTCAATTGGTCGATCGACTGCGCGAACCTGCCCAAGCCGGCGGTCAAGGTGATGCTCAATTTCGCACATATCGCGCTCGACGCTTTGATTCGGGGCGGCACGCTCGATATCGGGGCGGAACTGCGTGACGGCTCGGCCGAGATCGTCGTGCGGGCACAGGGTGATCGCATTGCATTTGACGACAATATCGGGCGCGCGCTGGAAGGCGACATGCCTGCATCCGAGCTTTCAAGCCGGACTGCGGCAGCGCATATGATAGCCTTGCTGGCCGAAGAAACCGGTGGGGGCTTGCAGTACAAGAAGACGGAGAACGCGCTGGTCCTCGGTGCGGTACTACCTCAACCGTCGGGCATGATTGGATAAGATGTCGGTGTTTCGACAAGTGCCGCGGGATCGGAACATCGCATGAGCGACGAGCTCGTCCACGCTGAGCGGCTCTCGCCCAATTTCAATGAGCGAACGCTGCCGATCAGCATGGTCGTGCTCCACTACACCGAGATGAAACCGGTCGAGACTGCGCTCGATCGGTTGTGCGATCCCGAAGCTGGCGTCAGCGCACACTACCTGATTTCCGAAGAGGGGATCGTTACCCGGCTTGTCCCGGAAGAGATGCGCGCATGGCATGCAGGCGCCTCCTATTGGCGCGGTCACAAGGATGTGAACTCGGCCAGCATCGGGATTGAGCTCGACCATCCCGGCCACGAATTGGGCTATCGCGAGTTTTCCGAACCACAGTTCCAGGCCCTGGTTCCGCTGCTGGCGCGGATCGTGAAGGACTATGACATCCCGCGCGCCAATGTGGTGGGCCATTCCGATGTCGCCCCCGCGCGCAAGATCGATCCGGGCGAGCTGTTCCCGTGGGAGCGGCTGGCCGAATACGGATTGTGTCTCAGGCGGCCTGAAAAGCTGGAGCTGGGCGATCCGTTCGACAATGACGGCGCGTTCTATCTCGCACTGGAACGGTTCGGTTACGACATCACCGATGGTCACAAGGCGGTCGAAGCCTTTCAGCGCCGCTGGCGTCCGCACAGGATCGATGGCGAGATCGACGGGCAGGTGCGCGCGATCCTGTTCCAGCTTCTGCTCGACCGTGATCGGGGCGCGGCGCGCTGACGCCAAGGGGCACATCCCAAAAATTGAGATAGATCAATGTTCGTTGCCTGAATTGGCGCGACATTCAGCTTTGGACAAACACGAGGAGTCCCCCACAATGGCACATACCGAGTTCAAGGATTGGCCCGCCATGGCCGCCAATTTGCTTCCCGCGATCAAGGAACTGCACAAGGGTACGCCCGGCGTGATGAAGGCTTTTCGCGAGATGGGTGCCGCCGCGCATGAAGGCGGGGCGCTCGATGCCAAGACGAAAGAGCTTCTGGCAGTCGCCATCTCGGTGGCGGTGCGCTGCGACCCTTGCGTGACCTATCACGTCGAGGGCGCACGCAAGCATGGTGCAACGCGTGAGGAGATTGCCGAAACACTTGGTTTGGCGATCTACATGGGCGCGGGGCCAAGCGCGATGTACGCGGCGCAGGCACTGGAGGCCTACGACCAATATAGCGATCAGGCGGCGGGCTAGAGCGGCGTTCGTTCTCCGCAAGCGCGGCGAGATATCCCCAGCCGGATTCGGTGATTGAACGGAAATTCGGCTATCCTTTCCGACAGTTCGCACATGTTGCGAGTGGGAGAGGAGTTGTAGTCATGTTGAGAAAGCTCTTTGCGGAGTTCTTCGGAACATTCTGGCTTGTGTTTGGCGGATGCGGTTCTGCGGTTCTCGCTGCAGGCTATCCGGAACTGGGGATCGGCTTCGCGGGCGTTGCGCTCGCATTCGGCCTGACAGTCTTGACGATGGCCTATGCCGTCGGCGGCATTTCGGGTGGCCATTTCAATCCGGCGGTGTCTTTCGGTCTGGCGCTCGCCAATCGCTTTTCATGGGGTGAACTGATCCCCTATTGGGCGGCGCAGTTGGTTGGCGCTTTCTGCGCTTCCGGCATGCTGTTCGTGATCGCATCGGGTGCGCCCGGTTTTGAGCCAGGCGGTTTTGCCTCGAACGGCTTTGGCGATCTCTCGCCCGGAGGATACTCGATGCAGGCCGCGCTGCTGATTGAAATAGTCCTGACGGCGGGTTTCCTGATCGTGATCCTGGGCTCGACTTCGCCCAAGGTTCCGGGCGGCTTCGCACCGATCGCGATCGGCCTGGCGCTGACCCTGATCCACCTGATCTCGATCCCGGTCACCAACACATCGGTCAACCCGGCGCGTTCGACCGGCGTAGCCTTCTATGCGGACACGGCGGCGGTCGGGCAGCTGTGGCTGTTCTGGCTCGCTCCGCTGATTGGTGCCGGCCTTGGGGCCTTCGTCTGGCGCTATCTGCTGGGGCCGGAGGAATCGCTGCAGGATATCGGCGGCGAGTGACACACGGCTGATATTGGGCGGGATCGGCTTCCCTAATCCCGGTCTCGCCCCTATATGCGCTCTGTCAGGAGGCCAGGCAGCCGCGAGCGCATTAGCGTTCGAGGAAAGTCCGGGCTCCACGAAACGAGGGTGGCGGGTAACGCCCGCCCGGCGACCAGCCGCTCAGGCGGAGGGAAGCCGAGGGAAAGTGCCACAGAGAGTATACCGCCGATGGCCCCTAAAGGGCACAGGCAAGGGTGAAAGGGTGCGGCAAGAGCGCACCGGGGATCCGGCAACGGGTTCCGCATGGCAAACCCCACCCGGAGCAAGGCCGAATAGGGGCCTCGCGCCTGAGCCTTTCGGGGCAAGGGTAGGGGCGTTTCGCCCCGAGAGGCCCGGGTTGGCTGCTTGAGCCATGAGGCAACTCATGGCCTAGATGAATGGCTGCCCCTGCGGCGCTGGTCCCAAGGGATACCGGTTGCAGGACAGAACCCGGCTTATCGGCCTCCTGACACTTTGAACCCTAGGCCATTGGGTTGCCCCATTGGGCGAATCCGCTTCTGTAGGATCATGCCACATGGTATGTGCGCGCCGGGTCGCCTCTGCTGAAGGGGATACCCATGCGTAAAATTGCCTTGATCCTTGCTCCTGTGGCCCTGGCGGCCTGTTCGAGCGAGCCAGCCGAACAAGCACCTGCGGATGATGCCGCAGCCGAACCGGCCATGGAAGCGCCCACCGTCGCAAATGGCTCGGGCCCTGGAACCTATCTTGCAACGGCAGCTGATGGCACAGTGACGACCACCGTCATCGGTGCCGACGGAACCTATTCGGATACGGATGCCGAAGGGAATGTGATCGCCGAAGGAAGCTGGGCGGTGACCGACGGCAAGACCTGCTTCACCCCGACCACCGAAGGCGTGGAGCCCATGTGCTTCACAGAAACGGCCCCGGCCGAAGACGGTTCATTCACTGCTACGCCGGATTCGGGCGATCCAGTTACGGTGAAACCTGCTCCGGCCGAGTAAGGCGCCGACTAGCGCGCATCCTGACAAGGTGAGCTGGGGCTGGCAGCCAGAAGGCAGCTTGAGATCGGGCGGGGCTTAGCCTCGCCCGACGCTCGCATATTCGAAGCCTTTTTCGCGTACGTCCTCCGGATTATAGATGTTCCTGAGGTCGACCAGAACCGGCGCCTTGGCGATGGATTTCACCCGCTCGAGATCGAGTGCGCGGAAGGCGTCCCATTCGGTTACGATCGCGACTGCATCGGCGCCTTCGATCGCTGCATATGGATCTTCGCACATGGTCACTTCAGGCATCAGCGGGCGCGCCAGTTCCATGCCTTCAGGGTCATAGGCCGCGACCGAAACCCCGGCATCGGCCAGCGTCTGCGCAACGGCGATGGCGGGGGAATCGCGCATGTCGTCCGTATTGGGCTTGAAGGTCAGACCCAGCAGCGCAACCTTCTTGCCGCGCGCCGCGTCCTGCCCGCCCAGCGCGTCGATCACCTTGCGGCCCATCGCTCGCTTGCGGCTGTCATTGACCTTCACAACAGCTTCGACGATCCGCACCGGGCTCTCGAAATCTTCAGCAGTCTTGAGCAGTGCCAGCGTATCCTTGGGGAAGCACGAGCCGCCATAGCCCGGCCCTGCGTGAAGGAATTTCGCACCGATACGGTTGTCCATGCCGATCCCGCGGCTGACATCCTGCACATTGGCTCCGACCTTTTCGCACAGATCGGCCATCTCGTTGATGAAGGTGATCTTCGTCGCGAGGAAGGCATTCGCCGCATATTTGATCAGTTCGCTCGAGCGGCGATTGACGAACAGGATCGGGGATTCGTTGAGGAACAGCGGGCGATAGACCTCCTGCATGACCTCGCGCCCGAAATCGTCCTCGGCACCGATCACGATCCGGTCAGGCCGCTTGAAATCGCCGATCGCCGCACCTTCGCGCAGGAACTCGGGATTGGACACGACCGAGGCCTTGTGCGGGGTGCCGCTGGCCTGCAGGATACGCTCGACCTCGTCGCCCGTCCCAACGGGGACGGTGGATTTGGTCACAATCACCGCGTCATTCGTAAGGCTTTCGCCCACTTCGCGCGCGACCGCATAGACAAAGGAAAGGTCTGCGTGCCCGTCGCCACGACGGCTGGGCGTGCCAACGGCGATGAAGATCGCCTTCGCATCCTTGATACCTTCGGCAAGGTCCGTGGTGAAGCTGAGGCGACCTGCCTTGACGTTGCTTTCGACCAGAGCATCGAGACCAGGCTCGTAGATCGGCATCACGCCTTCATGGAGGCGGTCGATCTTCGACTGGTCCTTGTCGATGCACACGACGTCATGTCCGAAATCGGCAAAGCAGGCACCCGACACCAAGCCGACATAGCCCGATCCCACCATCGCAATCTTCATGAAGCAAGTTCTCCGGAAATAATCTCGATTGTTTCGCCATCATTGGCTGCCTGGATCGTGCGCCGCCGGTCCTCTTCGAGGACGAGCGCAGTGAGCAGGCCGGTGCGGAAAGCGCCGGTATCTATACCGATCCGGTTACCGCAATCCTCCACTTCGTCATAGATCGTGTGGCCGTGCACGACGATCTTCTCCAGCGGCCCCTTGTGGCGCAGGAACCGGTCACGAATCCACAGCATGTCGCGCCGCTTCTGGTCCTCGATCGGGACCAGCGGATCGATTCCCGCGTGGACGAACAGGTAATCGCCGCAGACGATCCTTTCTTCGAAGGTCGCGATAAAATCGAGGTCCTCATTGGCGATCAGCGAAGGTAGCCGCTCGAACAATTCGTCGATTGTCAGTTCGTTGAACTCTCGCGATGGAATGCCGTAGCTCAGGATCGTTTCACGCCCGCCATGTTTCAGGAAGTGGCGCAGCACTTCCTTGTCGGCCAGTGATTCGGTGAACATTTCTTCGTGATTGCCGGTCAGGATGCGAACACGGCGCTGCTGTTGCCACTGGCGGGCGCGTCGCAAGACGCCGGCGCTGTCGGAACCGCGATCGACCAGATCACCCAGCAATACGATCGTGGTGTCCGCCGGCGCGCCGCTCCGGTCGTCGGCTTCAATGGCCTTGATCAGTGCCTCGAACAGGTCGCACCGCCCGTGGATATCGCCCACGATATAGTAGCGTTCACCATCCGGCACCCGCGGTTTGGCGGGTTTCGCAATGGAGGAGCGAAACTTTTTACGGATGGATTCAAGAATCATGATTCAATGCTGGCCGGTCTGCGCCGCGACTTAGGCGTTTGTCGCCCGGTCGGCAACTGATCGACATTGTTCCACATTGTCAGGGCACAAGCTGAACAGCCTGCAGCTTGCGGGGTCGATCTGTCATGGTGATGCAATAATTCAACACTCTTGCGTGAACGCGCCGAGTTTTGATTTTAATCTTGTGCAATGCAGCAGACCTGTGCACGATTAATGCGCATCTGGTCGAGATCACCCGTCAAAAAGAGGTGACCACCGGATTCGCAGGTGGGACGAGGCACAATACGACAAAGGAAATTGTCATGCTCACGTCCATCCGCGGCCTTACCGCTGCGACTCTTGTTACCGGCCTTGCTCTCTCCGCAGCGCCGGCTTTCGCGGAAACCGTTGCGGTTTCCGATTCCGATTTCACTGTAGAAGCAGGTTCGGTCGATACCTCGGTAGCTCTTGCCGATATCGATCTCGATCGCGCTATCGAAACCATCAACGCCGAAGATGCCAGCCACATGGATGGCGAAAGCGGGTTCACGGCCAGCGCGAATGTCGCCTTGACCACAGACTATCGCTTCCGCGGTGTCTCGCTCTCTGCGGGCGACATGGCGATCCAGGGCGGCTTCGATATCTCGCATAGTTCGGGCCTGTATGTCGGCACCTGGGCGTCTTCGATCGAAGGCGGCGGCTCATACGGCGAAATGGAGCTCGATATCTATGGCGGCTGGAGCGGCGACCTCGCCGAAGGCGTCAGCTTCGATATCGGCCTGCTCTATTACATGTATCCGACCGATGGCGACGCTGTGTTGAACGACTACAACGTCAACTATTGGGAACCCTATGCTTCGCTCGGTTTCTCGATCGGCCCGGCATCGGCCACGGTCGGCGTTGCCTATGCGTGGGATCAGTCGTCGCTCGGTGACGAAGATAACCTCTATCTCTACACCGACCTCGAGTTCGGCATTCCCGACACTCCGCTGACGCTGAGCGGTCACCTCGGTTATACCGACGGTGTGCTTGCTCCGCCGCTGCTGGCGGGCGCGCTCGACGATACCGGTCTCGACTGGTCGATCGGTGCATCGGCTTCGCTGTTCGGCCCGCTTTCGGTCAGCGTTTCCTACATCGGTGTCGAAGGCCCGTCGATTGACGGCTTCACGGATGATACCTTGGTTGCAACGCTTTCGGCGTCGTTCTGAGCTATAATCCTGAACTGATATAATCAGGAGGAACGGGGCGCATACGCGGCAAGCGTGTGCGCCCCCTCTTTGTCAGACGAGTGAGAAGTTCACTGTCGTGACTACGCGGACCTTCTTGTAGGGCGTATCGCTGACGCCCCAGCCGCCGCCATCGCCATCGCGGGCCTCGATCGAGAAGTACCCCTGCGTCGCATCGCGGATTGCGCCCACCTCGGCGCCGCTATCATTGGCAAACTGTTGGGCTGCCGCGCGAGCATCGCGGGTCGCCTCCGCCACCATTTCCGGCTTGATGTCGTTGAGCCCGGTGAAAGTGTAGCTCATCCCGGAGCCTTCCTCGAGGAACACGCCGCGGCTCACCAGATCGAATTGCTGTGCGACTGCCTTTTGCGCCAGCTTGATATCGTTGGTGCGCAAGGCAAGGCGCTGCCGCACTGTGTAGCGGATCGATCCGTTGGGCGTATTGTAGCTTGAGACGTTCGCGCCGGTCGGCTGCAGCGCGCTTTCAGGGAATCCCAACCCCTTGAAGAATTCCTCGATCGCCTTGGTATCGGCACGAACCTTGGCCTGTGCAGCGGCCAGATCGGTCGAGGTCGAGGAATAGGAGATCGTCCAGGTAGCAAGATCGGCAGTAACGTCGCGTTCCGCCAGCCCGCGAACCGTGACCGCCCTGTCGGCTTCTTTCGCGCGCAACAGCCCGCCGCCGAGCAGATAGCCGCCCAGAATGAGGCCGAGTGCCACGATCAAGGCTGTGCCGAACCATCGCAAGGTATTGCCGTCCGCAAGAAAACCATGCTTTTCGCCATTTGTATCTGGCACCGTTTGCGTGCTCATCCTATCCTCCAGTGAGTTCGATTGATGCGATGAGTTGTGCAAAATCATCGATGAACCGTTTTTGAATGAGGCAGCCAAGCGATGGTCAAATATCTCCACACCATGATCCGCGTCACAGATCCCGATGCGACGGTGGATTTCTTCAAGCTGATCGGGCTGGAGGAGACTCGCCGCTTCGATGTCGAGGCGGGCCGGTTCACGCTGATCTTCATGGCCGCGCCAGGCCAGGGCGACGTGGCGGAGGTTGAACTGACCTACAACTGGCCGGCGGAAGATGGCAGCGCGCCAGAACAATATGAGGGCGGCCGCAACTTCGGCCATCTCGCCTATCGAGTGGAGAACATCTACGAGACCTGCCAGCGGCTGATGGATGCCGGGGTGACGATCAACCGGCCGCCGCGTGACGGCCACATGGCATTCGTCAGGTCACCGGATGGCATTTCGGTCGAGCTGCTGCAGGAAGGCAGCCTGCCGCCGCAGGAGCCCTGGGCGAGCATGGAGAACACCGGAAGCTGGTGAACGGCGCGCGCGCTGTGCCCGCGTGCCTTGTGACAGTCAGCTCGCCTCTGGTTCGTTGCCCCGATCGTTGCACTCTTCCTCCGGGTGTGTGGTGGTGAGGCGCAGGACGATATAGCCCGCCACTGCTGATATCAGCGAGCCCGACAGGATACCGATCTTGCCTTCCTCGATCAGCAGTTCGTTGCCCGGAAAAGCCAGCCCGCCAATAAACAGCGACATGGTGAAACCGATTCCGCACAGGATGGAGACCCCCCAGATCTCCGGCCAGCTGGCGTTCTCCGGCCGCGGGGCGAACCCGGTCTTGTCGGCCAGGAGGATTGTCAGAAAGATTCCGATCTGCTTGCCGAGGAACAGGCCGGTGGCGATGGCATAAGGCAAGGGATCGAGCAAAGCTTCCACCCCAAGCCCATCGAGTGCCACGCCCGCATTGGCAAAGCCGAAGACCGGCACGACCAGATATGCATTCCAGGGCGCGAGGCCATGCTCGAGCCGTTCGAGCATTGAATTGCCGTCTCTGCGCTTCATGGGAATTGTCAGCGCTGCGACCACGCCGGCGATCGTTGCATGCACGCCGGTGTTGAGGACACAGAACCAAAGCACCACGGCCAGCAGGATATAGGGGGTGAAGGCGCTCACCTTCATCCGGTTCAGCCCCATCATCAGGCCGAACACCACAATCGATCCAACGAGCCACACCATCTTTATCGTTGGTGTGTAGAACACCGCAATGACCAGCACCGCCCCGATATCGTCGACGATCGCGACCGTCAGCAGGAACAGTCGCAGCGAAGCAGGCACACGGCTGCCCAGCAGGCCGAGTACGCCCATGGCAAAGGCAATGTCGGTCGCGGCGGGGATGGCCCAGCCATTGCTGTATTCGCCGCCGCCGGAAACCAGCATGTAGATAGCTGCGGGCACGGCCATGCCAGCGCCTGCGGCAAACATGGGTAGCCGCCTCTGGCGCGCGTCGGACAATTGTCCGGCTACAATCTCGCGCTTCACCTCCAGCCCGACGACAAAGAAGAAGATCGCCATCAGCGCATCATTGATCCACAAATGCAGATCATGGAGCTTCGCGATGGGCGTCCAGCTCAACTCTCCGTAGAACAGCTCGCGATATTCGCCCGAGAGCGGCGAATTGGCCGCCAGCATGGCGGCGGCTGCGACCAGGATGAGAAGGATGCCCGCCGATGCGTCGCTTACAAAGAGCGAGCGAACGGGAGCAAAGACGGAGCGGAGTGGATTGCGATTGTCGTTCATGTCTGACGCATGCTCTTTAGAAAACTTACATCGGTTGCAAGGGTGGAATGTTGGCGGTAACGTAAAAAATGCAAAGGGGGTGGGTCGCCTTGGCAATCTGGGATCTTACGTTCTGGCAATGGTTTGTGCTGTTTCAGCACGAGATGCTTCTGTTTGCCGGCGTCTTTTTCCTGATCGGTGCAATTGACGATTTTTCGATCGACCTGTTGTGGATCTGGCTGCGTCTCAATGGACGGGCCAATACGCCGCAATTCAATGGCCAGCACTTGGCCACCAAACCGCTCGCCGGACTCGCGGCCGTCTTCATCCCCGCATGGCAGGAAGCCGATGTCATCGGCGATACGATTGCCCATGCGCTGAAGGCCTGGCCGCAAAACAATATGCGCCTCTATGTCGGGTGCTACAGCAACGATCCGGAGACCGTTGCCGCCGTGATGCGTGCCGCACCGCGCGATCCGCGCTTGCGGCTGGTGATCCACGAGCGGGAAGGTCCGAGCACCAAGGCAGACTGCCTCAACCGGCTCTACCGCGCGCTTTGCACCGATGAACAGCGGGTGGGCGCGAAGGCACGCATGGTGGTATTCCACGATGCCGAAGACATGGTCGATCCTGCGGCCCTGGGTCTGATCGACCTGACCATGGACCGGGCCGAGTTTGTCCAGCTTCCCGTATTGCCGCTGCCGCAGGCGAAGAGCCGCTGGATCGGCAGCCATTATTGCGAAGAGTTTGCCGAGGCGCATGGCAAGTCGCTGGTGGTTCGCGGAGCGCTGGGCGCGGCCATCCCGGCAGCGGGTGTTGGATGCGCGGTCGACCGGATGGCGCTGGCGCGTCTGGCCGCCACCCATGAATCCCGTATGCCGTTCGCTTCGGATTCGCTGACGGAGGACTACGAACTCGGCCTTGCCGTTGCCGCCAATGGCGGTCGTTGCCGCTTCGTTCGTGCCCGCCGCGAAGATGGAGAGCTCATTGCCACGCGCGCATTCTTTCCTTCACGGCTCGATCATGTCGTGCGGCAGAAAACGCGCTGGGTACACGGCATCGCTTTGCAGGGATGGGACCGGCTGGGCTGGACAGCACGACCGGCCGAAATATGGATGCGGCTGCGCGACAGGCGCGGCCCGTTGACGGCGCTGGTCCTTCTGTTGGCCTATATGCTGCTGGCATTGTCGGCTCTGGGATGGGCCGCATCCTTGATGGGCTATGGCCAGCCGATGGAGATGACTCTGGCGCTCAAGCTGTTGCTGGCGGCCAATTTCTTCTCCTTCGTGTGGCGCGCAATGTTCCGTTTCGGATTTGCCGCGCGCGAATACGGGATACTCGAAGGTGTGCGTGCCATCTTGCGGATTCCCGTGGCCAACATCATCGCGATCATGGCGGGGCGCCGTGCGCTGTTCGCCTATGTTCGAAGCCTGGCGGGGCATGCGCCGGTGTGGGACAAGACCCCGCACTTCATCCATCCGGCCCGGGCACAGCCAGAGGCGCTTCCTGCATGAGTGCTTCAAGCGTAAGTCGGATGCGCGGCCGGCCATTGGCGGTGCTATTCCTGCTGCTCGGCCTGTGGGTGACGGTGCGCATCATGCTGTGGGAATCTCCGTTCCCCATTTCGCGTTCCCTGGCGGAACTGGGGCCACAGCTCCTGGCTGCCAGCTCTCCGGGGGCGTCCGAACCTGAGCGTGCCGGTCATGGAGCCGGGCAAGCGGACGAACCGTCAGGCTATGTGCTCCCCCCTGATAACGTGTACGGCATCGAAGCTCCGCTCGAACCGCCGGTCTGGCCGCAGGAATTTGAACGACCAATCGAGCCGCCGCTTGGCCAGCCTTTGCCGCCGCCCACTGTTCGAACTGCTGCCGCCCACCAGCTGATGTGGCTGGCCGCGATGTCGCAGCTTCCCATGCCCGACGTGATAGGGGAGCGCGCAACCTCGGCAGCAGGGCCGGGCAAGGCTTTGGCTGCGAAAACTCCAGATACGGATCGCTGGTCGCTCGATGGCTGGGCTTTCTGGCGCGATGGATCGACCAATGGCCTGAACCCGCAGGGACGCCAGCCAATCTATGGCGCCAGCCAGCTTGGCGCCGTGTTGCGCTATCGCCTGGCTCCGCAAAATGCGCGCGATCCGCGTGCCTATCTCAGGGTTTACAAGGCGCTGATCACTGGCGGTGAGAGCGAAGTGGCAGCCGGGTTCTCGGCAAGACCGCTCGCTAAGCTGCCGTTGCGCGCTCATGCCGAGATGCGTGCAACCCGCTTCACCGGCGGGACCGAAATCCGCCCTGCGGTCTTTGCGACGAGTGAACTGCCGGTTGCGCGCTTGCCGGCAGGCTTCCGCGGCGAGGCATATCTGCAAGGCGGTTATGTCGGCGGAAAGCAGGCCACGGCGTTTGCCGATGGGCAGGTCCATCTACTGCGCGATGTGCATCAGTTCGATCTGGGCAAGGTCAGCGTGGGCGGCGGAGCCTGGGGCGGCGCGCAGGAAGGCGCTCGGCGGATCGATCTCGGCCCTAGCATGCGCGTCGATGTGCAACTGGGCGAGACACCCGCTCGCGTTTCGGTTGACTGGCGCGAGCGTGTGGCGGGCAATGCCGAGCCGCGTTCTGGTGTCTCCGTGACGCTTTCAACTCGCTTCTAGCGCCAATCGGTCCTGATTGACGCATTCGCGCCGCACCGCGCAGGCAATATTTCCCAATCAACTCATCGTTGTCTTTAAACCGCTTGTCGGGTGGAGTAGGCGAAGAGAATGGACGTCTACCTGCCCATCGCGAATTTGTCGGTCAACGGCCTCTGGATCGTTGCCCTGGGCATGCTCACAGGCGTGTTGTCGGGTCTGTTCGGCGTGGGCGGTGGCTTTCTCACCACACCGTTGCTGATGTTCTATGGCATTCCCCCGACGGTCGCTGCCGCATCGGCTTCGACTCAGGTGACCGGGGCCAGCGTATCGGGAATGCTGGCGCATAGTCGCAGGGGCGGCGTCGATTTCCGTATGGGGTCGGTCATGGTGGCCGGCGGCATCTTCGGGGCGATGATCGGGGCCCTGTTGTTCCGCATACTTCAGTCGCTGGGCCAGATCGATGTGGTCATCAGCATCCTCTATGTGCTGATGCTGGGGACGATCGGTTCGCTGATGATGCGCGAAGCGCTGGAAAAGCTTCGCCCGCGCGAAGGGCAGGTGCAGAACGTGCGCAAGCGCCGCCACCATCCCATAATCGCAGCGCTTCCCATGCGCTGGCGGTTCTATCGTTCGGGACTCTACATCTCGCCCTTGGGGCCACTCTTGCTGGGCGTCATCGTCGGTATACTCACCATGCTGATGGGTGTGGGCGGCGGCTTCATCCTGGTTCCGGCGATGCTCTACATCCTCGGGATGAGCGGCAATGTGGTGGTCGGGACTTCGCTGTTCCAGATTCTGTTCGTCACCATGTCAGCGACCATGATGCATTCGCTGACGACCAAGGCTGTCGATATCGTGCTGGCCGGGCTCCTGTTGCTGGGTTCCGTCCTGGGCGCTCAGTTCGGGACGCAGATCGCGCTCAAGGCCCGTCCTGAGGTCCTCCGGCTGGTGCTGGCGGCGATCGTGCTGGCAGTGGCATTGCGAATGCTGTTCGGCCTCGGCGTGAGGCCGGACGAGATCTATACGGTCGCGCCGCTATGAAGCGGTTCGGTTTTCTCATCTTCGTCGCCTTGATGCTGATGGGGCAGCGCGATGCGATCCTGGTGCCCGAAGTTTCGCAAAGCGAGGTCGAAGTGCGTCAGGGATTCACCGGGACTGAGCTGCTGTTGTACGGTGCAATCCTTGATCCCGCCGGGCGCAGGGGTGGGGCGCAATATGATATCGTTGTAGTGCTCAAGGGGCCGACCGAACCGATACGGATGCGCGAAAAGGAACGCATTCTGGGCATCTGGATGAATGCGGAGAGCAGCGATTTCCGTTCAGCGCCGTCGTTCTTCGCCGTGGCTTCCTCGCGACCGGTCAAGGAAATCGTCGATGAGCGGACCGCCGCGATCTACGAACTTGGCACGGAATTCATCCAGCTTTCGCCATCGGGCCAGATCGAACCGGAGGAACAGGCGCGCTTTGCCGCCGGACTGGTCGATCAACGCAGGCGCCTGGGACTCTATAAAGAAGACATGGACGGAGTCCGGATCAGCGAACAGGTGCTCTATCAGGCGCGCATTTCGCTCCCTTCCAACGTGGTTACCGGAAAATACACTGCGGAAACCTTCGCCATCACCAATGGGCGAGTGATCGCATCGGCCATTGCCGATGTTGAAGTGAAAAAGGTGGGATTCGAACGTTTTGTCGAGCTCGCTTCGCAATCCTGGTCCTTGGTTTACGGCCTGTTTGCCGTACTCCTGTCGGTCGGGATGGGTTGGGCTGCAGGGCGCTTCTTCGCCAATAGCTGAATTCTTTCCCAAGGCAGGGCAAAGCAAGCCCCATTGCCTTCGTTGACGTGATCTTAACCGCCTTTCGGCTATCGCCCGCACCGTCAATTTAACGGGGTTTAGGGCCAGAATGACCGACATGGGCAATCAGGATTTCGATCGCTTCAAACATGCGCAACCTGCAGGTGAGGCATCGCCGCAAGCTGCCCCGCAGCCTGCCGCGGCGGCCGCAGCCAAGCCGGCCAGCGAGGTTCCGGCTGACAACGCGCAGCAACCGATCGGCGTCGTGCTCGAAGTCGCCGGTTCGGGCTCGCAGGTCGCATTCGACCTTCAGCGTCTCAACGAATGTATGGAGGACGCCGATCCCTCGATCGCTCTGGCCGGTCAGGTTGGTAGCCAGGTCAAGATTCGGGTCGGCAACACTTGGTTGCTCGCCAGCGTTCGCAATCAGCGCAAGGATCGCCGCGCGAATGGCGGCATTCTGGCCGATATCGATTTCCTCGGCGAAGGCGTCGAGGAGAAACTCACCGGCAGACTGCACGGTTTCCGTCGTGGTGTGACGCGCTATCCGGTTCCCGGCGCGCTGATCTATCCGGCGACCACGCCCGACCTCAAGCAAGTCTATGCCAGCGACGGCCGCGCGAATATCGAGATCGGCACGGTCTATCCGACCAAAGATATCCGGGCAGGTCTTTATGTCGATGCCATGCTGGGCAAGCACTTTGCACTGCTCGGTTCAACAGGTACCGGTAAGTCGACCAGCGCCGCACTGATCCTGCACCGCATTTGCCAGTCCGCGCCGGAAGGCCATGTGGTCATGATCGACCCGCACGGTGAATACTCCGCTGCGTTCCGCCAGACGGGCATGATTCTCGACGTTTCGAACCTGCAGATGCCCTACTGGCTGATGAATTTCGAAGAGCATTGCGAAGTGCTGCTGACCAGCGACGGCAACGAGCGCCAGGTTGACGCAGACATTCTCGCCAAATGTCTGCTGAGGTCGCGCCAGAAGAACCGCCTGGCAGAGCATATGGGCAAGATCACGGTCGATTCGCCGATCCCCTACCTCCTGTCTGATCTGTCGAACGCGATCCAGGACGAGATGGGCAAGCTCGACAAGGCCACCTCGTCAGCGCCCTATATGCGGATCAAGAACAAGCTCGAAGAGATCAAGGGCGATCCGCGCTATCAGTTCATGTTCTCGGGAATGCTGGTGGGCGACACCATGGCCGAGTTCATCGGCCGCGTGTTCCGTATGCCGGGCCAAGGCAAGCCAATCTCCATCATCGACGTGTCGGGCGTGCCGTCAGACATTACATCGACCGTGGTGGCGGTGCTCAGTCGGCTGGTGTTCGACTTCGCGATCTGGGGCCGTGAAGAAAAAACTCGCCCGATCCTGCTCGTCTGCGAAGAGGCGCACCGCTACGTGCCCAACAGCGCCAATGAAGACGGATCTTCAGTTGGACGCATCCTCAGCCGCATCGCCAAGGAAGGCCGTAAATACGGCATCTCGCTGGGTCTCATCACGCAGCGCCCATCCGACCTTGCCGAAGGCGTGTTGTCGCAATGCGGCACGATCATCTCGATGCGCCTCAACAACGACCGCGACCAGGCATTCGTGAAGGCTGCCATGCCCGAAGGTGCGCGCGGTTTCCTCGATTCGATCCCGGCATTGCGCAACCGCGAATGCATCATCTGCGGCGAAGGTGTCGCGATCCCGATCCGCGTGGCTTTCGACAATCTCGAAGAAAACAAACGCCCGGCATCGGAAGATCCGAGCTTCGTCGAACTGTGGAGCCACGGCGGCGGCGAGGAAGATACGGTCGAGCGCGTCGTGCGCCGCTGGAGAAGCCAGGGCTAGGTCCCGCGCGTATCCCCGTAAAGGTGGATATGCAGTCGGTCGCTCATACGAAAACCGTGTTCGAGGCATAGCGGCGCGAGCCATTCCTCGCGTTCGCGCAAGGTTGCGCTGTCGGTGCCTTCGGGCATCAGGTAGACATGGCCGGGGCGGAAACGATAGCGGCGGTGCAGCGCCAGCACCTCCTCGACATCGGACGGTTCTGCGATCACGAATTTGAAGAAGGCGCGCGGATCGGTGGCGTAACCGTCTAGCCGCTCGGGGATCAGCGCCAGTTCTGCTTCATTGCCCGAATGTGCCAGCTTGGGGCTGACATTGTACTGGTCGACCCGGATATCGAGCCGAACGGGTGCCGCAACCGTGCCGTTTGTTTCGATCTCGACTTCGTGATCGGGCAGCAGTTCGAGAAGTTCCGCGAGCGCACCCGCCTGCAGCAAGGGCTCGCCGCCGGTAATGACGAGCCGTTTCTGCCCTAGCGCAAGGATCCGCCCGGCCACTTCGGCGACTTCCAGCGTCACCTGATTGACCTTGCGCTCGAAAGTCTCGCCGCTGCGGTGCGGCCGGTTATCGCCTTCAAAATGCCAGGTGTAGGCGGTGTCGCACCATGTGCAGGCGAGATTGCAACGGCTCAGCCGCAGGAAGGCCACCGGAATGCCCGCGCTCGGCCCTTCGCCTTGCAGAGAGGCGAAAACCTCCGGTTCGCCCGGAGATTGCGTTGCAAGGACTAACGGCATGGTCTGTGTCAGCAATTCCTACAGGATGGAACACATGGAACACGGTTATAGCGACAAAATCCCTTCCCCTGAAAATGAACGGGAAGATGATGAATACAAAGGGTAATTTGTCACATCTTGCGCGTGTAGGAAAATCCTCCCCCGATAGGGAAGGATCATCCCAACCGCGTCAGTGCCGCCTTGATCCGCTCGACTTCGGCGCTGTGATGCGCGTGATCGGCGCGTGCCTTTTCGACCGCTTCGGGCTTGGCGCGCTCGACGAAACTGGCATTGCCGAGCCGCCCTTCGAGCGATCTGGCTTCCTTCTCTGACGCAGCCAGCGCCTTTTCGAGGCGCGCCTTTTCGGCATCGATGTCAATCACGCCTTCAAGCGGAATTACGAACACGTCCGCACCCGCCGTTATCTGCATGGCCGGGCCTGACGGCGCTTCACCGAGCGTCACAGGCGTGAGGCGCGCAAGCCGCTCGATCGCTGCGCTGCTGCGCTCGACCACGCGCTGCGCCAAATCGGACGGGGCAGGGCACCAGGCGGCCAGCTTGGCGCCCGGCGGAATGCCGAGTTCGTTCTTTGCGCTGCGGGTGACGGTGGTCAGTTCGATCACCCAGTCGATCGCATCGGTCGCCTCTTTCGAAACATGCGCGCGCGGGTTGGGCCATTTGGCCTGGATCAGCTCATACGCACGCTCGCCTTGAGAGTGCCATAGCTCTTCGGTGATGAAAGGCATGAAGGGGTGCAGCATGACCAGGATCTGGTCGAGCGCCCATCCGGCGACTTCACGGGTTTCGACAGCGGCGGGGCTGTCTGCCTCGCCTGCGAAGACTGGCTTGATCAGCTCGAGATACCAGTCGCAGAAACGGCTCCAGGTGAAGTGGTAGATCGTGTTGGCGGCGGCATCGAAGCGCAGCTCGGCCATCGCCTTGTCGAGCGCTTCCTGCGTCTGCTGGACTTCGCCGATGATCCACTGGTTGGCGGCGAGTTTTGCCTCAGGTGCCTTGATCGTGGAGGAAGCACCAATGCCGTTGGACTGGCAGAAACGCGTGGCATTCCAGAGCTTTGTCGCGAAATTGCGATAGCCCTCGACCCGCTTCTCATCCATCTTGATGTCGCGACCCTGGCTTTCCATCGCCGCCATGAAGAAGCGCAGTGCGTCCGCGCCATATTGCTCGATCAGGCCAAGCGGATCGACCACATTGCCCTTGGACTTGGACATCTTGGCACCGTCCGCCGCGCGCACCAGCCCGTGCAGGTAGAGGCGCGGCCAGGGCGCTTCGCCGGTGTTGTAATAGCCCGCCATCATCATGCGGGCATCCCAGAAGAACAATATGTCGAAGCCGCTGATCAGCAGATCGTTGGGATAGTGCTTGGACAGGAGGTTTGGATTTTCACCCCACGCCCCTAATTCCGTTCGTGCTGAGCTTGTCGAAGCACCGTTCTTTTCTTCCTGCGCCGCATCCGAAGTGGAGTGCGGCCCTTCGACAGGCTCAGGGCGAACGGGTTGGTAAGTATCTGCGGGCCAACCGAGCGTGGCGAAAGGCCAGAGCGCGGAGGAAAACCAGGTGTCGAGGACATCGGAGTCGCGGGTCAGGCTGACGCCTCCACCGGCCTGGGCCTGCGCCTCTTCCTCGGTCATGGCGACGAAGACGTCGCCTTCTTCGTTATACCACGCCGGAATCCGATGCCCCCACCAAAGCTGGCGTGAAACACACCAGGGCTGGATGTTCTCCATCCAGTTGAAGAAGGTCTTTTCCCAAGACTTCGGGACGATTTCGATCGCGCCGCTCTTGACCGCTTCGATCGGCTTCTTCGCCAGCTCCTCGGCATTCACATACCACTGGTCGGTTAGCCAGGGCTCGATCACCACGCCGCCGCGGTCGCCGAAGGGCGTCGCGATCTGGCGCGGTTCCGCATCGTGCTCGATCTCTTCGCCAGCTTTGTTCGTGGTGACATGCGGGATCAGGAAGCCCTGTTCCTTCAAGCGCCGCACGACCAGTTCGCGCGCGCCGTCAACGCCGTCTCGCCTGAAGCGGTGCAGGCCGATATACTCTTCGGGAACCAACCCGTCCGCCGTCTGGCAGACATTGGCATCGCCATCGAGCATGTTGAGCATCTCGCCAGGCGTGATCCCGGCGCGCTTGCCCACTTCGAAGTCGTTGAAATCATGGCCCGGCGTGATTTTCACCGCGCCCGAACCAAGCTCTGGATCGGCATGTTCGTCAGCCACCACCGGCACGCGCCGCCCTGTGATCGGCAGCACGACATGCTTGCCGACGACGCTCTTGTAGCGCTCGTCATCGGGGTGAACCGCCACCGCCATATCGGCCAGCATGGTCTCGGGCCGCGTGGTTGCGACTTCGATGTAGTCCTGTCCGCTATCGAGCGTCACATCATCGGCAAGCGGGTATTTGAAGTGCCAGAAGCCACCGGGAATGGTCTGCTGCTCGACCTCCAGGTCCGAAATCGCGGTGCGCAGCTTGGGGTCCCAGTTCACCAGCCGCTTGTCGCGATAGATCAATCCGTCATTGTAGAGATCGACGAAGACCTTGAGCACCGCCTTGGTGAAGTGCTCGTCCATGGTGAACTGTTCGCGGCTCCAGTCCATCGAACAGCCCAGACGGCGCAGCTGGCGGGTGATGGTGCCGCCCGATTCTTCCTTCCAATCCCACACCTTCTGCACGAATTCCTCGCGGGTGTAGTTGGTGCGCTTGTCCTGCCGCTCCTCTAGCTGCCGTTCGACAACCATCTGCGTGGCGATGCCCGCATGGTCGGTGCCGACCACCCACAGTGCGTCCTTGCCGCGCAGCCGCTCGTAACGGATCACGATGTCTTGCAGCGTGTTGTCGAGCGCATGGCCGATATGGAGCGAACCCGTGACGTTGGGCGGCGGATTCACGATGGTGAAGGGCTCCGCATCGGGGCGGTCAGGCCTGAAGCAGCCGTTCTCTTCCCAATGCGCGTACCAGCGCGCCTCGATCTGGGCGGGGTCGAAAGTTGTGTCGAGTTGTTTATTCATCTTGGGGCGGCCTTTGCCAGTGCTGCGCCTGCGAAGCAACGGGCAAGACGAGCCGTGAAGCAACACCTTGTGATGAGCGGCATTTCCCCGCATAGCTTGAAGCCATGGAAGGCGGGGCCGAATTCTCACTCGAATCCGAAGCGGAGGGAAGCGCGCGTCTGCGCCTGTCCGGGCCCTATCTCATTTCCACGATTGGCGAGATTGACCAGAATCTCGATGCGATCGGGGATTCGATTTCTGCAATCGACCTTTCGCAGGTCAGCGAAATCGACACGGTTGGCGCCTGGGTGATTTGCCGCCTGTCGAGGCAACACTCGGCGCAGGTTGTGGGTGCGAGCGAGCGTGCGCAAAGGTTGATAGATGCGGTTGGCGCTTCAAGCAGCGAAGCCGAAATCAGGCCGCCGCGATTGCCCTTGTGGGAGCGTGCATCCGAACGCATGGGGCTGTGGGTGCAGGATGGGGCACAAAGCCTTGTCGGTGTGGTCGGATTTCTCGGCCAGATCCTGATTGCCAGCTTCAGCCTGCTACGGCACCCGCGGCGGTTCCGCGGCCGGGCGCTGGTGCGGCAGGCGGAGCTGGTGGGTGTCGACGCCTTGCCGATCATCGGCTTGATGAGCTTCCTGATCGGCATCGTCATCGCGCAACAGGGTGCCGTTCAGCTTGCCCAGTTCGGTGCGGAATCGCTGACAGTGAACCTCGTCGGAAGGATTACCCTGCGCGAGCTGGGCGTGCTGATGACAGCGATCATGGTTGCGGGCCGCTCAGGCTCTGCCTTTGCAGCGCAGATCGGGACGATGAAGCTGACCGAAGAGGTTGATGCCATGCGCACGATCGGCATTTCGCCGGTGGAAGCGCTGGTGATTCCGCGCGTTCTCGCCTGCACTTTCATGATGATCCTGCTGGGTTTCTATTCCTCGGTCGTCGCGATCATCGGTGGCGCGGTGGTGGGGGACCTGCTGTTGGGCATCCCGTTCTGGAACTTCCTCGAACGGATCAAGGATGTGGTGCCGACCTATGATTTGTGGGTTGGGTTGATCAAGGCGCCGGTCTTCGGCCTGATCGTCGGGCTGGCGGGTTGCTATCACGGGATGAAGGTACGCGGGAACTCCGAAGAGGTTGGCCTCAGGACGACCATGGCGGTGGTCTCCGCGATCTTCGCAGTGATCGTGCTCGACGCATTTTTCGCGGTGTTCTTCACGGAGATCGGTTGGGGATGAGCGAAGAGATCGACATCGAATCGCGCCATCTCGCCCGTTTTCGCGGCGAGCATCCTATCGTGGTCGAAGGGCTCAAGACGCAGTTCGGCGAACATGTGGTGCATGAAGATCTTTCGCTATCGGTGAACCGGGGCGAGATCCTGGGCGTGGTTGGCGGATCGGGCACCGGCAAATCGGTGCTGATGCGGGCGATCATCGGATTGCAGCAGGCCGCCGCAGGCGAAATCGAGGTTTTCGGTCGTTCGATCACGGGTTCCGAACCGGACAAGGATATCGGCGTGCGTAGCCGCTGGGGCGTGCTGTTCCAGGGCGGGGCGCTGTTTTCGACGCTGACTGTGGGCGAGAATGTCGAAGTGCCGCTGACGCAGTTCTATCCCGATATCGAGCCTGAGCTGAGGCACGAGATTGCCCGCTACAAGGTCATGCTCTCCGGCCTGCCGGAGGATGCGACGAGCAAATATCCGGCGGAGCTGTCAGGGGGCATGAAGAAGCGTGCAGGCCTGGCGCGCGCGCTGGCGCTCGATCCGGAGCTGCTGTTCCTCGACGAGCCGACCGCCGGGCTGGACCCGATCGGTGCAGCCAAATTCGACCGATTGACCAAGAATCTTCAGGAAACTCTTGGCCTTACGGTTTTTCTGATTACGCATGACCTCGATACGCTTTACGAGATTTGCGACCGTGTGGCGGTGATCGCGGACAAGAAGGTCATTGCAGTGGGAACAATCCCCGAATTGCTCGAAACCGACCATCCCTGGATCCACGAATATTTCAACGGGCCGCGTGGGCGCGCGGCACAGGCCAGCCAGCAACGCAGCAAAGCGTTGGACAATCCCGCGCCGGGCGGGGCATAGAGGCAAGCGAGGCGACGAGACAAGGCAATGGAAACACGGGCCAATCATATCTGGGTGGGTGCTGTCACGCTGGCTCTGCTGGCGCTCATGGCAGGCTTCATCGTGTGGCTGGCGCGTCTGGGCCAGGGGCAGCAGAACGAATACGACATCCTGTTCCAGCAATCGGTCTCCGGCCTTGCCAATGGATCGCAAGTATCCTTTGCGGGTGTGCCGGTGGGCCAGGTCAGCAAGATCGAATTGTGGCGCCAGGACCCGGAATATGTGCGGGTCACGGTCAAGGTTAAGGACGATGTCCCGGTGCTGGTAGGCACCACTGCGACGATCCAGGCTAGCTTTACCGGCGTGTCCACCATCATGCTCGACGGTGCGCGCAAGGATGCTCCCGCCATTACGTGCGAAACGACCGCATGCCCCGATGGACGGCCGTTGATCCCCCCGGCGCGCGGCGGCTTCAACGAGATTCTTGCCAACGCACCGCTGCTGCTTGAACGGCTGGCGACGCTGACAGAAAATCTCAACCAGGTGCTGTCCGAGGACAATCAGGAACAGATTGCCGGAATTCTGAGCAATACCAACAGGCTGACGGAAAATCTCGCCAAGGCTTCGCCGCAGATCGAAGGCACGCTCGCGGAACTGCAGATCACGCTGAAGGAGGCGGGAGAAGCGTTGGACTCGTTCGAGAAGGTCATGGGCTCGACCGACCAGCTCATGAACAAGGAAGGGCAATCGCTTGCCGTGGAACTGCGCGAGACGCTGAAATCGGCCAATCTGGCGGCCAAATCGCTTTCTTCCACGCTGGAAGATACGCGCCCCGCCGCGCGCGAACTCAGCGACAATACGCTGCCGGCTGCGCAGGCTACGCTGCGTGACTTGCGCGCCACCAGCAAGGCCTTGCGCAATGTCACTGAGAAACTCGAGAACCAGGGCGTCGGGCCGCTGATCCAGGGCCAGTCGCTGCCGGATTACAAGCCATGAGAGGGCTCGCGATGAACGCCAGAATTGCCAGAGGGCTGGCCGCACTGTTTCCTGCGCTGGCGCTTGCCGGATGTCTGAGCCTGGGGGCCGAACCGCCTGCAAGCCTGCTCAATCTGACGGCCGAGGCGCGCGCGCCGGTCGGTTCGGAAACGAGCGGCACACGCGAAAATGCACTGGCAGTTGAGGAACCGCAGGTCCCGGCGGAGATCGACGTTCTGCGTGTGCCTGTGCGGGTCAGCGATACCGAACTGGCCTATCTCAAGGACGCGGTGTGGGTCGACAAGCCCGCGCGCCTGTTCCGTCGCATGTTGGCAGAGACCCTGCGCATGCGCACCAGTCGCCTCGTGATCGACAGCGACGATCCAAGCCTGTTTGCCGAATCGCATCTGCGCGGGACGCTGCGTGAGTTCGGCTATGACGCCTCGCGCTCGGCCGTGATCGTGCGTTTCGACGCGATCCGCCAGGGCGCTTCTGGCGCAGTCGAAACGCAGCGATTCGAAGTGGTCGAAGAAGGCGTGCTGGCCAAACCAGCACCCGTTGGTGCCGCGCTCAATCGCGCTTCGAACGAAGTCGCGCGGCAAGTGGCGGACTGGATCGGCGGAGCCTGAACGCGGCGGGGCGGGCGCGTTCGAGATCGCTTGCCCGTCTCAACTTCGCACGAGCCGCAACCATTCGAGCGCATGGCGGAACTCGTCGCCGCGTCTGGCGCGACGTTCCTCCGCCAGATGATCACGCCCCCACAAATCGGCCTGCCATTCCTCTTCCAGGCTTGCGGCGCGCCACAGGGCAATTGGGTCGGCGCCATCCTCCAGCGCTTCAAGCGCAATGCAGAGCGACGCCGAAAGCGAGGCGAGCGTGAACAGGCCTGCAAGCGTAAAGGGATCGAAGGCTTCCAGCCGCGCCTTCAGCCGCGCGAGTGACGCTTCGGGTTGCGGCTTGTGCATGATTCCGCTGATCCGGTGGAGCGTGATCTTTTCGCGCGCCTCCACGGCTTGCACCAGTGGCTCCCAAATCTCCTGCTGGCGAACGAACAGCGCGTCCTCGGGATCGGCGCGATAACACAGCGTATCGGTCTCTGCGAAGCCGAGCAGCTTGGCGATGGTTTCGCCGGGATCGGGCGCAACGATGTCGATCGCGTAGTCGGTCGGATCGCGGAAGCGGAAGCTCGCCGGATCGATTTCCTCGCCCTGCCGAGACCATTCCTCGGCCAATTCGTCAGCCAGCGCGCGCGTGGGCGCGATTTGCGGCGCGTGCTTCACGGTCTTGACGCCGCGCCCGTCCAATTGGACCTGCCAGCCGCCGTCGGACTCCACGATTTCGACGTTCTTGTAGAAGCGCTTCACTCCGCGTCGCTCCTCCAGCGCCGAGCAATACGATTGGGCAGGAAGAAGAACCCCAACAGGCCAAGCACGGCCAGAACAATGCCGAGCGGCACGGGCAAGTCGATCGCCTGTTGCGAAATCGCGATACCCGTAAGTACCGCGGCGAGCGATGCGAAGCGGACGAGGTTGAGCATCATGTAGCGCCCTCTTGCCAGCGCTTCGGCGTCGTCACTCGGCCCGCTCACAACAGTTCCTCCAGATGGGCGGGGTGCTCAGCGACGGCATCGGCCCCGGCTTCGTGCAATTCCTCGGGCGTGTGATAGCCCCAGGCAACACCGAGCGCGCGCACGGCGGCATCGCGCGCCATCAGGATATCGAAGCTTGTGTCGCCGATCATCACCGCCTGGCCGGGCTGAACTCCGGCTTCGAACAAAGCGGCCTCCAGCATGGCGGGATGCGGCTTCGATGGGTGCCTATCGGCTGTCTGAAGCGAGACGAACATGTCGCTGATGCCGTGTTCTTCGAGGCAGGCATTGAGCCCGCGGTCGGACTTGCCGGTCGCGACTGCCAGCAGCCAGCCGGCCGTGCGCAGATTCTCGAGCAGGTCGCGAATCCCGTCATAGAGTGGCTGGTAGAGCAGTCCCTCGCTCCGCCGCGCGAAATAGAGCTGCTTGTAGCATGCGACGACCTCAGCGGCCTGTTCATCCCCGATTCCGGGCGTGAGCCGCTTGATTGCAACAGGAAGGCTCAACCCCACGGTCCGGCGTACTTCATTGCGGTTCGGGTTGGGTAATCCGGCCTGGATGAAGGCCTGTTCCATCGTGTCGCAGACATCTGCCTGGCCATCCACCAGCGTGCCGTCGCAGTCGAAGATGGCGAGGCGGGTCATCTTGAAGCGCTCCACATCATTGCAGCCAGTTTGCCCGCGCCCCGCGCTTCCAGCCCTTCGATCACGCGCGCGCGCTCCGCCTCATTCTTGTTCTGCGACAGCTTGAAGGTCGGTCGCCACTCGCGCACGTCCATTTCGAAACCGATGATCGCGCCGAGCATCTTCTCGAACTTCACCGGGTTCATCTTGTCGCGGGTCCAGGGCTTGCCTTCAATCCGCGCTTCTTCCCGCGCCGAGAGCGCATCAAGCAGCGCGACAAGTCCTTCCCGGTCCATTCGTTGCACCGTGCCTTCCAGCTCCAGCGCGACATAGTTCCAGGTCGGGACCTGTCCCTGATCGGCGTACCAGCGCGGGGAGACATAACCCTCCGGCCCATTCAGAACCGCCAGTGCTTCGCTACCATCGAGATGCATTGCCAGCGCATTGCCTCCCGAAAGATGGAACCGGACCATGCCGTCCTCGCCCAGGAGCAGCGGCGTATGCGCGACGCGCGGCCCGCCCGGCGTCTGGCAGAAGATCATCCCGAAGCCGATCTGGTTGACCAGCGCCTGGTGAAGCGCAGGGTCATCGTGACGGAAAACAGGGTTGGGATGCATCAGCGCTTCCTGCTCCCCGGCTTGGCAGTCGGTTTCGATTTCTTCGTGGGAGTGCTGCGCGTTCTGCGCTCGCCCCGGCGGGCCTTGCGGTACTGCTTGGCATGGGCGCGGGCGGCCTGCTTCTTCTCCGCCTTGCTGCGTTCGGGCGCATCGTCCCCGCGCAAGGGCGAGGCATCGCTCAGGCCTTCGTCGAAGCCGATCGATTCCATGCTCGCAGCGAAATGTTCGGGCAGTTCGGCGGTGACGTCGAGCTTGCCGCCGTCTGGTTGAGCAATAATCAGTCGCCGTGCGTGGAGATGCATCTTGCGGCTGATCTGGCCGGTGAGGAAGGCATCCTTCCCGCCATATTTGCCGTCACCCACAATTGGATGACCGATTGCCGCCAAATGTACGCGCAACTGGTGCGTGCGCCCGGTTAGCGGCTCCAGCTCGACCCATGCGGCGCGATTGCCTGCCTTGTCGACGACGCGATAACGCGTGACGGCGCGCTGTCCGCCTTCCTCGTCGATATGCATCTTCTCGCCGCCCGTACCCGGCTGCTTGGCCAGCGGAGCGTCGATCGTGCCTTCGGCGACTTCCGGCACGCCCACCACCAGCGCCCAGTAGATCTTGCGCGCGCTGCGGCCTGAAAAACGCTTTGAATAGCTTGCCGCGCTGCCCGGCGTGCGCGCCACCAGCAGCACGCCCGACGTGTCCTTGTCGAGCCGGTGGACCAGGCGCGGGCGTGGCCCGGCGCCCTCTCCCTCGCCTTCGACAAAGGCATCGAGCAGGCCGTCGACATGGTGGTGTGTCTTGCTGCCGCCCTGCGTCGCGAGTCCGGGCGGCTTGTTGAGCACTATGGCGGATTTGGTCTGCTTGATGACCATCGCCCGCGCTTCCGCAATCTCGGCTTCGCTCAGTTCACGGCGAGGCTTGGGCTTGCGGCCGGTCTGCTCCCCGCCGGGCGGAACTCGCACGATCTGCCCGGCAGCGAGCCGGTCGTCAGGTTTCACGCGCTTGCCATCGACGCGGATCTGCCCTGTGCGCGCCCATTTCGACACCATTCCGAAGCCGATCTGGGGCAGATTGCGCTTGAACCAGCGATCCAGCCGGATTCCGTCATCGTCTGGCTGGACGGTAAATTGCCGGACCTTGTCGTCTGGGCCGGGTTTCATCCTGAAATCCGCATCAGGATCAGACCGAGATAAAGCCCGACCAGCCCCGCGATCACCGAAACTGCGCCATAGGTCACGGCCGTGCCGGTCTGGCCGCGTTCGAGCAGGAGCATCATCTCGAGGCTGAAGGAAGAGAATGTGGTGAATCCGCCCAGCATCCCGACGCCGAGCAGCAGCCTGATCTGCCCGCTCGCTTCGCTGCCGTGGCGCGCAAGCCAGCCCGCCAGCACGCCCATCGCGAAACTGCCGATGACATTTGCTGCCAGTGTCGCCCAGGGAAATGCGGTGACCACGTTCGGGCCAAGCCAATGGGTCATGGCGCGGCCCAGCTGGTAACGGAGCACTGCGCCAACCGCGCCCCCGAGGGCGACATTGAGCGAAGCATTGAAGGGAGAGAGCGCAGACATGCGCGCGCCTTAGCTCGACAGTGACAAAGTGGAAAGCGCCAAAGCCGTGCTTTTCCTTGCCATTGGCGGGCGATTTGACTATGTGCGCCCCAGTTCGAGCCGATCCGGAACGGATTCGGCGCAATTTTCGTTGATTAGATACGGGCGCAACCCGCGCTGTTCGCGGGCTCTACGTCTTTGTAGTGAGGTGTTGGATTTTATGCAGATCATCGTTCGCGATAACAATGTCGACCAGGCTCTCCGCGCGCTCAAGAAGAAGCTGCAGCGCGAGGGGGTGTATCGCGAAATGAAGCTGCGCCGCCACTACGAAAAGCCGAGCGAGAAGCGCGCCCGTGAAAAGGCCGCAGCCGTGCGCCGCGCACGCAAGCTCGAGCGTAAGCGGATGGAGCGCGACGGCGTTAAGTAAGCCGTCTGTCAGGCGGTAATTCCGCTTGAACGCACACTCACGATAAGCCATCAGGGCGCGGCATGATTCCGCGCCCTTTTGCTTTTCGGGCGCCGGTTGCCTCACATACTCTATTCGGGATCACATATGGCCGAAGTTACCCGCGTACCGCTCCAGCCCATTGCCAAGGGTTCGCTCACCAAGCTCTGGCTGGGAATAATCATTGCCTTGCTGATCGGAGCGGGCATTGCCTGGGCCGCAATCCCCAAGGGCGTCGAACTGGATACGATCACGGCCGGGACCGGTCCCAATCCAGGGCCCGAGGATGTGGTGTTCGTGAAATATACCGGAAAGCTGGCCGACGGGACCGAGTTCGACAAGTCGCAGGACATCCCGCTGCCCGTTCCCGGCATTTTCCCCGAAGGTAATCCGCTGCCGCTCGACCAGATGGTACCGGGCTTCCGCGAAGGCGCGCTGAAGATGCAGAAGGGTGGCAAGTACACGCTGCATATTCCCTCCGAGAAGGGCTATGGCGCGAACCCGCCTCCCGGCGCTCCCATCCCGCCCAACGCCGATCTTGAGTTCGAGGTTGAGCTGGTGGACTTCATGAGCCGCGAGGATTTCCAGCGCCGCGTCGGCCTGCTGCAACAGATGATGCAACAGGAAGGCAATGCCGCGGGCGCTCCGCCGCCGGCACCGGGCCAATAGGCACCGCACCACTCGCTTGAAGCCAGCGGGCCGCACTGCTAGCGCGCTGGCCTGTTACAAACTCTCAGACGAAGGGCACTTCCTATGTCCGTCGATAAGGCCACCGTGGCGAAGATCGCCTCGCTGGCACGTATTAAAATGAGCGACGAGGAGCTTGAGCGCATGGCGCCCGAGCTTTCGAACATTCTCGACTGGGTCGAGCAGCTGGGCGAGGTCGATACCTCCGAAGTCGAGCCGATGACCGCAGTCATCCCGAACACCCTGCGCCTTCGCGACGATGTGGTCGATGCCGACCCAAAGACCGGCGGCGGGCGGCGTGACGATGTGCTGGCCAATGCGCCAGCAGCCGAACATGGATTTTTCGGCGTGCCGAAGGTGATCGAATAATGAGCGACCTGACACAGCTTGGCGTCAAGGATATCCGCGACGGGGTCGCCGGCGGTCAATTCACTGCGCGCGAAGTGGCCGAAGCCTTCAATGCTGCCGTGGCCGAGGCTGCGGCGCTCAACGCCTTCATCGTCACCACGCCCGATCATGCACTTGCTGCCGCCGATGCGGCCGATGCCAAGCGCGCCGCGGGCGAATCGCTGGGGAAGATGGGCGGCGTGCCGATCGGGATGAAGGACCTGTTCGCGACGCGCGGCGTCCAGACCACTGCCGCAAGCCACATCCTCGAAGGCTTCAACCCGCAGTATGAGTCCACCGTTTCGCAGAACCTGTGGGATGCGGGTGCGGGCATGTTGGGCAAGCTCAATCTCGACCAGTTCGCGATGGGTTCTTCCAACGAAACCAGCTATTTCGGCAACGTCAACTCGCCCTGGCGCAAACAGGGCAGCAATGCCGCGATGAGCCCGGGCGGCTCGTCGGGTGGCAGTTCGGCGGCGGTTTCCGCGCGGATCGCGCCCGCGGCGACCGGCACCGACACTGGCGGTTCGATCCGCCAGCCTGCGGCTTTCGCCGGCATTACCGGCATCAAGCCGACCTATGGCCGTTGCAGCCGCTGGGGCATCGTCGCCTTCGCCAGCTCGCTCGACCAGGCTGGGCCGATGGCGCGCAGCGTTGAAGACTGCGCGATCATGCTGGAGGCGATGGCCGGTTTCGACCCCAAGGATTCGACCAGCCTGCAAATGGACGTGCCCGCATGGGAAGCGGGGCTTTCCGCCGATCTCAAGGGCAAAAGAATAGGCATTCCGCGCGAATACCGCATGGATGGAACTGACGAGCAGATCCTCAAGTGCTGGGAACAGGGCAAGGAATGGCTGCGCGATGCGGGGGCAGAGATCGTCGATGTCAGCCTGCCGCACACCAAATATGCGCTGCCTGCCTATTACATCATCGCGCCCGCCGAAGCCTCGAGCAATCTCGCCCGCTATGATGGCGTGCGTTACGGCCTGCGCGAATTGCCCGATGGCGCCGGTCTTCAGGACATGTATGCCGCAACCCGTGCCGCCGGTTTCGGCGACGAGGTGAAGCGCCGTATCCTGATCGGAACCTATGTGCTCTCGGCCGGCTTCTACGATGCCTATTACAACCAGGCACAGAAGATCCGCACGCTGGTGGCGCGCGATTTCGAGCTGGCCTGGAGTGAGTGCGACGCGATCCTGGCGCCGACGACGCCGACGGCCAGCTTCCCGCTGGGTTCGCTCAACGAAGACCCGCTGACG